>NZ_LZMG01000251.1:0-17316 GCF_001673615.1 Mycobacterium sp. 1245499.0 | reverse complement strand
CCGTCGCATGCATGTCGGCGGCCAGCCCGTCCCAGGCTGCCGAGGCGGCCAGCATCGACCCGCAGCCGGGCCCGGAATACATCCGGCCGGAGTTGATTTCTGGCGGCAGCGCCCCAAAATCCATCTTCGAAAGCTCCAGCGTGCTGTCAACACTTCCGGGCCCGGCTCATCGTGCCGGCTCTAGTTGAGGGCCGGCGCGCATGCCGCACATAAGCGCGCGGTCTGCCGATCAACGAATCTGGGTGAGTCGCTTAATTTTTGGCGCGCGGCTCCGCATAACACGCACTGTTGGCCGGCGGCGGCCGCCTGCCGGTCACGGCGCTCCCAGACGGCCGCTCGTCCCCGCGCCATCGCCTCGCGGCGTCGCCTGCCCGCGTAGGCGATCAGCCCGGCCGCGACCAAGGAGCCCGTACAAATGGCGGCGGTGACACCGAAATCGATTGGCTGCCCATTGATCAACGTGAGGACCGCGTAATCACCGGAAACCACGGCCGCGAACAGGAAGGCAACGCGTAGCCGTCGGGTCATGGTGCCAGCCCCTCGAGCCCGATCGGGCGCACAGTGAAGACACTGCCCAGGTATCCAGTGGGACGCCCGCAGGTAGTGCACGCCGGGTGGGCGCCGCATCGGGACGCCATCTCGCGCTTCTCGCCCACGTAGGTCGCCATCGCCCATTGCAGAGTGGACAGGCAGGCCTGGCAGAGCGTCTCGACGAGGTCGCCGTCTGGGCTCAGCCCCATCTGGTCGCATCCGTCAATGGCGTGTATCTCGGCGACCGTCACCGCCGGTGCACCGCACGTAATGCCGGTCGACACCCGCTGGGCACTGCAGACGGGCTGCAGCGCGTGAAGTTGATCCTCGATCGCCGGGACGGCGTCCCTCGCGCCTTCTCCCTTCCGATATGCCCAACGCCGTGCAAAGGCGGCGGCATCACGCATTCGATGCGGCAGCCATGGTGATCGCGCGGCGCCGCCGCCGTATTCAGCTGGCGATCGTTGAAATTGGCGAGGCTTCATGTGGTTTCTCCCATTTGTGGCGATGGCGTTCGGTGGTGCTCAACGCAGCCAAGTCGTCCACGTCATCGCGAGGCGTGGCTCACTTAAGCGGCCCCGAACGCAGATCCGAAAAACATGGCCGGCTCCACGTACCGTCGCTCGCCATCCATCTGTTGAGCGAGGATCAACCGATGTGGGATGAGTGGTCATCACCCGGCGAACTGATTCACCCGGGCGATTCGGCGAGTGTTTCGAGCACCAGGGGATGAAGCACCCCGGGCCTGCCGGCCCAACCGGCACCGCCGGCGTCGGCCGCAGGTATCCGGTGAGGACGCATCTGATGCAACCGAATGGCAGTTCACCAAACGGGGCGGAGAAGCTCGCCTACACTGACTGCCAGCGCTAACGGTGGCGAGAACTGTGGATTACATAGGTTGGAAGTCTTCCCCCCGCCTACTTCACTTCGGTGGGCGGCGTTTCGCGTGAACACCGCGAGGGCGTCGGGGAAGGCCCGCACACCGCCGATTCGCGGGCGTGCAGTCGAGCTGAAGGTGATCGGCACGCAGATCGCGGCGCTCGCTCAGGGGCGCGGCGGCGTACTGGTCATCGAGGGGCCGCCCGGCATCGGCAAGAGTCGGTTGCTCACCGAGGTCTTGGCGCTCGCCGAGAAGGCCGGTGTGCGGGCACTATTCGGCGAGGCGTTCGAATACCAGCAGACGGTGCCATTTTTCTCGCTGTTCATGGCGACGCTGCGCGCGGATCCCCCCGTCGGTGATGCGGAGGCATTGCGCCGCTTGGGCACGTCGGCCGATCTCCGCTACTGGGTGGTGCGCGATCTGCAAGCCGCCATTCATGCGGCCGCGTCCCGAATACCCTTGGTGATCCTCCTCGAGGACATCCACTGGGCCGATAACGCCACCCTGGTGGCGCTGCGATCGCTGGCCGCGACACGTCCCGACGCCCCGGTGCTGTGGGTGCTCACCGCACGAACCGGCGCCGGCGGGCCGGCCGTTCGCGAGACGCTTACCGCGCTGGAACGTGAGGATGCCAGGTTTCTGCGGTTGACGGCGATGACACCGAGCGCCGTCGCGGACATAGTGCAGGACGCCGTGCGGGCCAACGCGGATGCGTCGCTCCTGACTCTGGCCGACAAGGCGCACGGCAACCCGTTCCTGCTGACGGAGCTGCTGCGAGGACTGGACGAGGAGGGCCGGCTCGACGTCAGCGGCGGCCGCGCGGTCGCCACCGGAGAAACGTTGCCGCGGCGACTCAGCGACACTATGCAGCAACGACTCGACCAGCTCTCGCACGCCGCGAGCCAGGTCGTGCGAGTCGCCGCTGTGCTGCCTGACCGATTCTCGGCCCGGCTGCTCGCCGCGATGCTGGAACGCCGACCGGCCGCCCTGGTATCGGCGGTGGAAGAGGCAGTCCACGCCGACTTCCTCACCGACGACGGCGATCAGATGAGGTTTCGTCACGATCTGCTGCGCGAAGCGACGCGGCAGTCGCTGCCCCAATCGCTGCGCCGAGCGATGGAACGGCAATCGGCGACCGTCATGCTGGACATGGGGGCAGCGCCCGAGGAGGTGGCAACCCAGCTCGGCCGCAGCGCTGAGGTGGGCGATCAGGTCGCGGTTGCCGCACTCCGCGAAGCCGCACAGTCGGTGGCCAACAGCGATCCCGACGCTGCGGCGGATCTGAGCATGCGCGCCTTGGAACTCCAGCCACCCCAAGATCCAGGACGTGGGCCGCTCGTGGCGGAAACGATCGTGCTGCTCAACCGGGCCACACGTTACGAGGAGGCGCAACGGTTGGCGAGCACCACCCTGTCCGCCGAGCTGGAGCCCGAAGAAGAGGCCAAGATCCTCCTCCGGCTTCGGACGGCAATCACAGATACGACCGCGCGACACATCCAAGAGAACCGCCGCGCACTTCAGTTGCCCGACCTCAGCGACGTCACCCAGGCGCGACATCGGGCATGGCTGGCGTACAACCTGACGATGTACGGCCAACACGGACAGGACAGCGCGGCAGCCAACGAGGCGGCGGTCGCCGCCGCATCCACCGGCGATCTGGAGTCGAGGATTCTGTCCGGAGTTGCACTCGCCTACCTCGACTGCTCGAACGGGTACGCGGCCCGCGCTCTGCACCGCGTTGAGGAACTCCAGGCCCTGCCCCCCGCGGGCGATATGACGACTCATAACCTCGCCGGGTGCCACCTGGCAAACCTGCTCGCTGTGGTCGGACGGCTGGAAGATGCGGCGGTGCTGGTCGCGGACGGCACAGAAACATCCCAGAAGGAACGCGACGGCATGGCGCTCCACATCTGGGCCCTGATGGCGGGGGTGGTGGAGGCGGCCGCGGGCCGGCTGTCAGCGGCCCGCGTCACCACCGAGCGGCTGCCGAAGCCGGAGCGACCGGGGTCGACTTTTGTAAACGCTATGCGCTTGTTCACCCTGGCGGAGGTGGCGGCGCGCACCGACGACCGAACGTTGTTGGTAGAGACCATGAATGAGGCGCGCGACGCGTACTCCAACGGTTCACCCGCCGTACGCCGCGGGGCGGCGTGCGCGCTAGGGCTGGCGGCGTGGCAGCGCGACGACGTTCATGAAGCGGTTCGCTGGCTCGGCGACGATATCTCGCTACTCATGACACCGTTCTTGCCGACCGTCCTGGATCAGCTGACCTTGACCGCGCGGGTAGCGTCAGCCGCCGGTGATGCAGGCTTGCGCGCGCGCCTCCTGGACGCCGTCGACGTGCTCGAACACGAGCCGTGGGGGGTTCCGTTGTTCTCCACAGTCGCCCGACACATTCGCGGCATCCTCGAGCGTGACGCCCAGGCATTGGTGGTTGCCGCCGAGTTGCTCCAATCATCGTCGCGGCCGCTTCTTTACGCTGGCGCCGCCGAGGACGCGGGCGGCGAGCTGAGTCGCGCACAGCGCAAAGCTGATTCGCTCGACCATCTGAACGCAGCCTTCGACACCTACATCGAGTGCGGGGCGGCCGCGGATGCCCGCCGGGTCGGTCGCGCGCTGCGCCTATTAGGCGTGGAACGGCGCATCGTCACCCACCCACGCGCAAAAACGGGCTGGGACAGCCTCACCGACTCTGAACTCACGGTCATCAACCTCATCGCACAAGGCGCGACCAACCGCGACGTCGCTACCGAGCTGCACCTCTCCCCCCACACGGTGAAGACCCACGTCCACAACGCATTCGCGAAGCTCGGCATCACTTCCCGCGCCCAATTGGCGCAGCTGATGCGCGGCGCTGATTGACCCACAGCAAAACGGATAGATCACCTGTGCGGGCCTACAATGACGTGCACTGCATGGCAGTCCCGTAAACGGTAGATAGGACACACACCCGATGGGGCCTCCAACCGGCTTATTTGGCTTCGGCGGCCCGGCCCTGGTCACTCCGCCGATTCGGGGGCGGGCAGACGAGTTGAAAATGATCGGCGCACTGGTTGCCGCGGTGGCCCAGGGGCGTGGCGGCGTGCTGGTCATCGAAGGGCCGCCCGGCATCGGCAAGAGTCGGTTGCTGACCGAGGTGTTGGTGCTGGCCGACAAGTGCGGGGTGCGCAGCTTGTTCGGTGAGGCGTTCGAGTATCAGCAGACGGTGCCGTTTTTCTCGCTGTTCATGGCCACCCTGAACGCCGATCCCCCGGTGGGAGACGCCGAGGCGTTGCGCCGACTAGGCGGCTCGGCCGACCTGCGCTACTGGGTGGTGCACGATTTAGCGGACGCGATTCATGCCGCGGCCGCGGCAACGCCGCTGGTGATTGTGCTGGAGGACGTTCACTGGGCCGATAACGGCACGCTGTTGGCGCTGCGGTCGCTCACCACCGCGCGGCCGGATGCGTCAGTGCTATGGGTCTTGACTGCCCGCACCGGGGCCGGCGGGCCAGCGGTGCAAGAGACGTTTTCGGTGCTGCAACGCGCGAATGCCACACTTTTGCGATTGGGGGCCATGACGCCGGATGCGGTCGCCGACATGGTGTGCGACGCCGTGCGCGCGAAAGCCGATGTGTCGCTGCTGAATCTGGCCGCCAAGGCGCACGGAAATCCGTTTTTGGTCAGTGAGCTTGTCGGGGGGCTGGGAGAGGAGGACCGACTGAACGTTAGCGGTGGGCGCGCGGTGGCCACCGGACATGAGCTTCCGCGGCGTCTGCGCGCCAGCATGCATCAACGACTCGATCTGCTCTCCGAAGGTGCCTCAGAGGCGGTCCGGGTGGCCGCGGTGCTGCCGGACCGGTTCTCGGCCGGCTTGCTGGCCGCGATGCTGGAACGATCGCCGACGTCGCTGCTGTCGGCGCTCGAGGAGGCCGTGCGCGCGGATCTTTTCATTGAAGACGGTGAGCAGTTGAGATTTCGCCACGACTTGTTGCGCGAGGCCACCCGCCAGTCCTTGCCGCAGTCGTTGCGGCGGGCGATGGAGCGCCAGTCGGCGTCGGTCATGCTGGGGATGGGCGCGGCGCCGGCCGAGGTGGCCACCCAACTGGCACGCAGCGCCGAGCCGGGAGACCGGGAGGCGATCGAGGCACTGCGCCGAGCCACGCAAGCGGTTGGCCGTGGCGATGCGAGCGCGGCCGCGGATTTGAGCAGGCGCGCGTTGGCGCTGTTGCCCGCCGATGACGCTGACCATGGATTCCTGGTCGCGGAAACGGTGGAGTGGCTCAACCGGGCCGGCCGCTATGGCGAGGCCGAAGAATTGGCCGACATGGCGCTCGCGGAGGCGGCGTCGCCCGAAGTGGAGGCCGAGATCCGTCTCCGGCTTCCGGTGCACACCAAGCACACTGACCAGCGGCGGGTGGAGGAGAATCGTCGGGCGCTCGAGTTGACCGGGCTGAGCGAGGTCACCCGGGCACGACATCTGGCGTGGCTGGCGTACAACCTGGTGTTCGACGAAGGTGGGCAACGGCGCGAGGCCGCCGACGAGGCTTCCTCGGCCGCGGCGGTCACGGGTGATTTCGAGGCCACGATCATGGCCGGCGTCACCCACGCTTTGCTCGATGCCGGTGAGGGATACACCTCCCGCGCACTACGCCGTTTCGAAGAGCTTGGTGCGCTCGCCCACACGAATGAAACGGCGTTGGCGCACGCCTACGCCGGAATGTACAACGCAAACCTGCTGGCAGTGGTCGGCCGGTTGGACGACGCCACGGCCCAGGTCGCCGACGGGATTGAGCAAGCCAGCCGGGAAGGCAACGCGATGGCCCTCTCTCTGTGGGCCGTCTTCAATGGGCTCGTGCACCTCGCTGCGGGCCGGCTGTCGGCCGCCCGCGACGCGACGGAATGCCTTGCGCCACCTCAGCGGACGGGGGCCACCGAACACGACGTACTTCGCACAGTGATTCTCGCCGAGGTGGCGGCACACACCGATGACCGGAACTTGCTGCAACAAATGGCCAATGACGCCCGCGAAGCCCACTCTGCCGGCTCCGCCGGCATACGTCGGGGATCGGCGTATGTGCTCGCGCGGGCGGCGTGGCAGCGCGACGACATTCACGACGCGATGCGGTGGCTCGGCGACGTCATCCTGCTGGCGACACCGTTTTTCCCCCACGCATTGGTTCGACTGATCTTGGGTGCGCGGGTGGCCTCGGCCGCCGGTGATGCGGGCTTGCGCGCCCGGGTCCTGCAAGCCACCGAGGTGCTTGATCGTGAGCGGCCCAAAGTGCCGCTGTTCGCGGCGGTGGCCGGCTATGCCCGCGCGATCCTCGAACACGATGCCCTGGCGTTGGTGGCTGTTGCGGAGTCGCTTCGCACATCGCCGCGGCCGCTTCTATATGCCAGCGCCGCCGAGGACGCCGGCGGTGAGTTGAGTTGCTCACAGCGCAACGCTGAGGCGCTCGATCAGCTGAACGCGGCATTCGACGCCTACATCGAGTGCGGGGCGACCGCCGATGCCCGTCGGGTAGGCCGCGCGCTGCGCGAGTTGGGCGTGGAACGGCGAATCGTCAACCACCCGCGAGCAAAAACGGGCTGGGACAGCCTCACCCACTCTGAACTCACCGTCGTCCACCTCATCGCCGAAGGCGCGACCAACCGCTCCGTTGCACAGCAACTGCACCTCTCCCCCCACACCGTGAAGACCCACGTGCGCAATGCGTTTGCCAAGCTCGGCATTACTTCCCGCGCCCAATTGGCGCAGCTCATGCGAGGCGCTGACTGATCGACAGCGCATCGGGTACTTGACATGCGCGGCCTAGAATGACGTGCACTGCAGCGCCAGTCCGCTAGACGGAAGACAGGGAACCCGTGGGGCCTTCAACCGGCTTATTTGATGTCGGCGGCCAGCGGCTGGTCACCCCGCCGATTCGGGGGCGGATAAACGAGCTGAACAAGATCGGCGCACTGGTTACCGCGGTGGCCCAAGGGCGTGGGGGGGTGCTGGTCATCGAGGGCCCGCCCGGCATCGGCAAGAGTCGGTTGCTCACCGAGGTCCTGGCGCTCGCTGAGAAGGCCGGCGTTCGGGCACTGTTCGGCGAGGCATTCGAGTATCAGCAGACGGTGCCGTTCTTCTCGCTGTTCATGGCGACCCTGCGCGCGGAGCCCCCTGTCGGTGATGCGGAGGCTTTGCGTCGCTTGGGCACGTCGGCCGATCTCCGCTACTGGGTGGTGCACGATTTGGCCGGCGCCATTCATACAGCAGCCGTGCAGACCCCGCTGGCGATCCTTTTGGAGGACGTCCACTGGGCCGACAACGCCACTCTGTTGGCGCTGCGGTCGCTGGCCGCCGTGCTGCCGGGTGCACCGGTGTTGTGGGTGTTGACTGCCCGCACCGGGGCCGGCGCGCCGGCGGTGCAAGAGACGCTGTCGGTGCTGCAACGCGCGGGGGCGGTGGTTATGCAGGTGGGCGCGATGACGGCGGACGCGGTCGCGGACATGGTCCAAGACGCCGTACGGGCGAAAGCCGATGTGTCGCTATTGAATCTGGCAGCCAAGGCGCACGGAAATCCGTTTCTGGTCAGCGAGTTGCTCGGGGGGCTTGGAGAGGAAGGCCGACTGAAGGTCAGCGGCGGGCGGGTGCTGGCCACCGGCGACGCGCTACCGCGGCGTCTGGGCTCAACGATGCACCAGCGGCTGGACCTACTCTCCGGCGACGCGTCAGAGGTGGTGCGAGTGGCCGCGGTGTTGCCCGACCGGTTTTCGGCCCGACTGTTGGCCGCGATGCTGGAACGCCAGCCGGCATCGTTGCTGTCAGCGCTCGAGGAGGCGGTGCGCGCGGATCTGCTCGTGGAAGATGATGTGCGGCTGAGGTTTCGACATGACTTGCTGCGTGAGGCCACCCGCCAGTCCTTGCCGCAGTCGTTGCGGCGGGCAATGGAGCGCCAAGCGGCGTCGGTCATGCTGAGTATGGGCGCGGCCCCGGCGGAGGTGGCCACCCAGCTGGCACGCAGCGCCGAGCCGGGAGACCGGGAGGCGATCGATGCGCTGCGGCAAGCCACGCAAGCGGTTGGTCGTGGCGATGCGAGTGCGGCCGCCGACTTGAGCAAGCGCGCATTGGACCTATTGCCCGCCCACGACGGAAGCTACGGGTCGCTCGTCGCCGACACGGTGGAGTGGCTGAATCGGGCGACCCGGTATGACGAGGCCCAGGCGCTTGCCGACAGGGCGCTCGCAACGCAGCTGTCGCAAGACGACGAAGCAGAGATTCGGCTGCAGGTGGCCGCGGGCACCGAGGACCCGGAGCAACGCATTGCCGAGCTCCGTCGCGCGCTGCAATTGGTCGGCATCAACGACGTCACCAGGGCGCGCCATCAAGCGTGGGTGGCCTACTTCGAGGTGGTCAACGGTCTGTATACGGACGCCTCGGCAGCGGGTGTGGCCGCGGCCGCGGCCACGGCGACGGGTGATTTGGAGGCCCGGATCGTCAGCGACACCGCGCTTGCCCTGATTGACTATCAGGACGGTTATGCGGTGCGCGCGCTTCAGCGCATGGACGAGGTAGAAGCCATGACGCGCAGCGGTGAGGCTACCTTCGGCGGCATATACGCGGCCAAGCGGCGCGTAGGCCTGATTGTTTGCACGGGCAGCTTGGCGGACGCCAGCGCGCAGGTTGCCGAGGGCACCGAGAAAGCACATCGCGAGCGCAACGCGATGGCGCTTCCCGGCTGGACCCACCTGGGCGGGATGGTTCATGTGGCGGCGGGTCGTCTGGTCGCGGCGCGCGGCACCATCGAGGCGCTGCCCCGGCGCGAATGGGCGAACAGTACCGAGGTCAACATTGAGCGCATGCTCGTTCTGGCTGAGGTCGCCGCGCGAACAGGTGACCGAATGTTATTGCAAGACCTAGTGTCTGAGGCTCTGGTCCTGTATCCCAGCACCTCACCCTTGTTGTCCTGCGGCGCGGCCTACGTGGTCGCGCTTGCCGCGTGGCACCGCGGCGACGTTCACGATGCGGTGCGCTGGCTTGGGCGCCAGAACACGCGTGTCATCACACCGCTATGGCCTAACGTGTTCGACCAAGTCATCTTGATGTCGCGGGTGGCGTCAGTGGCCGGCGACGCCGGGCTACGCGCGCGGGTGCTGCAGAGCGTCGAGGTGCTGGAACGCGAGCGCCCCGGAGTGGCGTTGTTCGCGGCGGTCGCTCGGCAGGCCCGCGGAATCTTGGATGGTGACGCCGATGCGCTGTTGGAAGCGGCCAACGCGTTGGAGACGTGGCGTCCGCTTCTTTACGCCGGTGCCGCCGAGGACGCCGCTGATGAACTAGCACGCGCCGGACGCGATGCGGAGGCGATTGAAAGTCTCAATCAAGCATTCGACACGTTCGCGGAATCCGAAGCGCTCGCCGACGCCCGCCGGGTCGGCCGCGCGCTGCGCCGATTAGGCGTCGAACGGCGCATCGTCACGCACACGCGGGCGCGAACGGGCTGGGACAGCCTCACCGATTCCGAACTCACGGTCATCAACCTCATCGCCCAGGGCGCGACCAACCGCTCCGTCGCGCAGCAACTGCACCTCTCCCCCCACACAGTGAAGACCCACGTACACAACGCATTTGCCAAACTGGGGATCACTTCCCGCGCCGAATTGGCGCAGCTGATGCGCGGCTCTGATTGACCGACACGTCAAATACGGGGCCGCCTAGTACTACATCCATCCGGCCCTCAAGATCATCCCTTGGGCGATGGTTTTCCGCTGCCTGCCCGACGACCGTAGTACTCGACAACTAATCACATTCTCACCCAAAGCGACGGGCCTGCCAGGCCACACACCATGCCGGTGAGCGCACAAGGGAAAGAGCGAACAATGTTGAATGCGGCGCTTGGAATGCTGGCGATGGTGCCAGTCGCGTTCGGTGTCGCCGGGTACACCATGGTGTCCCGATGACCGCCGGTCGCGCCAGAAACAGCAAGTCGGACTGCACATCTCGATGGCAATGTCAGTGACAAAGCGATGACGCCACAAGGGTCGCCATCGCGTTGCGGCCGTAGACGAACGCCCGGCACACGCCGATCGCCGGCCTGCGAGCGCACAGTCACCACGAGCGATGGCGTCCCGCTGTCCGTTCGTGACTGGGGATCTCCCGCTGCTGGCCACACAGTCGTACTTCTCCACGGCTTTTGCTTGAACAAGGAATCGTGGAATATCCAGATGGCGCAGCTGATCCGTCGCTGGGGCAACGACATCCGGATCATCAGTTACGACCACCGTGGTCACGGCGAATCCGGCAATGCGTCAATGCACACGTACCGGATCGGCCGACTCGCCGACGACCTCGCCGAGTTGCTGGTCGCGCTTGGCGTTGCGGGCGCTCTCACCCTGGTAGGGCACTCGATGGGTGGTATGACGGCCTTAGCCTATCTCCGCCAGCCGGCCGGCAAACGTCCCGTTGAGCCGGAGAGCCTTGTTCTCGTCGCGACCGCTGCGGGAAATCTCGCCTCGCACGGCCTCGGCCGACTGCTGAGCACCCCCGCGACAAGCATGCTCTACCACCTCGTGCACCGCATGCCTCGCGCGGGTACGGATGAGGTCGTTCAATTCCTCGTCCGGCCGGTTTGCGCGGCACTGACCAGGTTTGGCGGATACGGTGAAGCTGCCCCGAAATCGTTGGTCACTATGTCCGCGGCCGCCGTCAACGCCACCCCGTCGACGACCAAAGTCGGCTTCCTACGCGGTCTGAAAGAGTACGACTGCTCGACGACCCTGAGCTCTATCACGGCCAAAACAACCATCATCAGCGGAGGAGCGGACAAGCTCACGCCAATGTGGCACGCCCGCGAGCTGGCCGACGGTATCCCCGGGGCGACGCTCATCCACCGGCCGACCGCAGGGCACACGCTCTTGCATGAAATCCCGCAGGTGGTCACCGGAGCCATCAGCTCCGCCATCGCCGACACCAGCCCAGCTCTTGCGGCTGGGTGTCACTATGACCCCGGTGCGTCCACGGCGTCGGAAAAGCCGCTAGGCGGCGACTTCCGCATCGACCATTGCGATTCGGCATTTACGGCATCACCCGTCGAAGTCGAGGACCGAGTGTCATGACCCGGTTAGACGGTGCCTCCGCTTTACGCGGAGTCTTCGCGGGCAGTTGCGCGATCAGGGCCACTAGGCATACACCCACCCGACCCTAAAGATCACCCGTGGGGCGATGGTCAGGCGGTGCCCGCGCTGCCAACGTAGTCATTGAGTTCTGAATTGCCAACGAGGAGAAATACGGTGAGCGGGCAAAGCGTGAGCACGACTCACGAGAAAATCATTGGGCCGCTGGCGGGATGCCGGTCCCCCAACCCAAACGGGCATCGCCGGCGGGCGCAGGAGTTAATCGCGGAGAACGCATCTGATTCAATAGGGTCACCGCAATTGCCGGGCAGAACGAGACCGGCCGACCCTGCAAGAAACAATCGGGATGCCGACCCGCCAGCGTCCACCCAAGGCGCCTCAACACCGAGTTTTCCCGCCCGGCTGCTGGATTCAACGGAGTGGCGGAGTTCGGGCATGAGCGGCTCAGCTGGGCGCAGCGACAACGGCGTCGGAGAAGCCGCTGCGCGAGCAGTTCTGCTCGCCACCAAGCTGCACGTCCCTGCCATCGGCGCGCAACTCGTTCACCGGGGCGCCCTGCTGGACGCACTATCGGCGGGACGCCGCCGCAAGCTGACCCTACTGAGTGCGCCGGCAGGCTGGGGCAAGACGACATTGCTGGCGCAGTGGGCTTTGGGCGCGGGCGAGGACGAGCGGTTCGCCTGGCTGTCGCTTGACTCCTCCGACAACGACCCGGTGTGGTTTTGGATGTACGTGGTCGCCGCGCTGCAGAAGGTCAGTCCCGGGATAGGGATTCGCGCGGTCGAACTCCTAGCGATGGGCGCCGACCCAGTGCAGGTCGTACTGCCTACCCTGCTGAATGATCTGGACACAATCGCCAACCCGGTCGTGCTCATTCTAGATGACTACCATCTGGTGGTAGGTCGAGCGGCGCATGAGCAGCTTGCGTTCTTCATCAGCCGGATGCCGGCGAATCTTCACCTGGTATTGGCCACCCGGTCCGATCCGATGTTGCCGTTGGCTCGGCTGAGGGCCAGCGGCGAGCTTGCCGAGGTGCGAACCGACGATTTACGTTTCGGGCCGATTGAGGCGGACCATCTGCTGAACGATGTACTCGGGCTGGGCTTGGCCCCCAGAGATATTCAATTGTTGCACCGCCGCACTGAAGGGTGGGTCGCCGGTCTCTACCTTGCCGCCCTCTCGCTTGCCGGGCGTGCCGATACCGCCACGTTCATCAGGACGTTCGCAGGCGATAACCGTCATATCGTCGATTACTTGATGGCCGAAGTGCTCGACGGTCAGCCGCCGCAGCTGCGCAGCTTTTTGCTACGGACGTCGGTCTTGGGACGACTAAGCGGTGCGCTGTGCGACGCGGTGCTGCAGACGTCTGGCTCGGCCTCGGTCTTGCAGAAGATCGAGCGCGAAAACCTGTTTGTGGTGCCATTGGACACGTCGCGTCACTGGTACCGCTATCACCAGCTATTCGGAGAGTTGCTGCACACCGAGTTGCGCCGCACCGAGCCCGATCTCGTCGCCGATCTGCACCGGCGAGCCGCGACGTGGTTCGAGGCCGAGGGGCTCATCGATGAGGCGGTGCGTCACCTGCTCGCGGCCGGTGACATCGCGCGCAGTGCTGACCTGATCGCCGCGGACTGGGTCGACGAATTCAACGGGGGAGGCGTATCGACCATCTCCGGCTATCTCGATCTGCTTCCCGAGGAGACGGTCATACAGGATCCGCGGCTGAGCGTGGCCCGGGCCTGGATCGCCTTGAGCGTCGGTCAACTCGATGACGCCGCCGAGTGGATCGAGGCAGTCGAAACCCGATCCGCGGCCGACACCGCAGATGGTCGCGCTCTCAGCGCTCAAGTCGTCGTGTTGCGCGCGATTCACTCGTTCAAGACGGCCGACATCACCGGGGCGCTTGAGACAGCGCGCCGGGCAATCACCCTCGATCTCGGCGAAGCGCCGCTCGGCCGATCAAGCGCCTACTGCATCTATGGTGCCGCACTGTACTTTTCGGGCAATACCCCCGAGGCGCAAGCCGCCTTCCGGCGCACCGTAGAGCTGGCCGAAAAGGTGGGCGATCGTCGCGCCCGCATCTACGCGTTGGGTTATCTGGCGCTGATTTCGGCCGAGCATGGCCGGCTTGCGGACGCCGAACGTCAAATCCGTCGGGCTTCCGGCAGCTCCCGCGATCTCGCGGATGCGGAACACCTCGTGGACGTGGTGGTGTCGCTTGCCACGGCCAAAGTCCTTCGTCTGCGCGGTGAGGCGAACGCAGCGGCGCCTGCCGCCGACATGGCCGTCAAGTCGGCGCGCCAAGGCGGAGCAATCCTCGAGGTGGCTAAGGCGCTGTTGATCACAGCGGAGATCTTCGAGGACCTCGGCGACCACCAGAACGAAAAGGCGAGTCTCGAAGAGGTCGCGACGCTGGTATGCGGTTGCGCTGATGCCGGCATCGCCCCGACGCTGCTCGCAGGGGCCCAGCGGAGTGCGGGCGTCGCGGCGAGTTCGCGCAATGAGAGTTGCGTTGCCGGTGAGGAACTGACCCCCAAGGAGCTTGAGGTTCTTCGCCTGCTCGCCACCCGGTTGTCGCGACGTGAAATCGGTGAGCGGCTGTACGTCTCGCTCAATACCGTGAAGACCCACCAGCGCGCCGTGTACCGCAAGCTGCGCGTCGAGCACCGTGGCGCGGCGGTGAGCCGGGCGCGAGAACTCGGCCTTTTGTAGTTGGCATGCCTCGTGGCTGTCGGCCTAACCTCACCCGGGTGAAAGGTGGTGAGGGTGATGACAGCTGAATCGGTTTCGGGTCATGCTGAGAATATTGCTTGCCATCGACCTGCCGGGCAAGAGCTTCGGATCAACGGGTTGTTCCGGGCTGGGTAAGCACACAGCTCTGCGAAGAACGCAATGACGGAGGACATGTGATTACAAGGCAATCCGTCTCGGGACAACCGCGAGCCCGGACCACTACGTGGAACCGATAAGTAACGCCAACAAGGACTTCGTGGTCACATGGAGGCCATCGCTGCTGAGCACTGGGTGATCAGTGCAGAAGACGTCGATGACTTTTGGGTGCCATACCAACTACGTGCAGACAACGCTAGGAGCCGAATGGTTGCGCATCGTCACGTTGAATCGGACGCCGACACGCGGCGCATCACCACCCCCCGGCTGACGTTACGGCCATGGCGGCTCGATGACGATGTCGCGGCTCATGCCATATACGGTGCGCCCGAAGTGATGCGTTGGCTGTGTCCGGCCTTGTCCCCCATCGTCGATGGGACCGAAATGCGACGCGTCCTGGCGGCGTGGATCGCCGAAAGCGACCCGACCGGGCTGCCGTTGGGCCGATGGGCGATCACCGACAGAGACTCCGGCGACGTGATCGGGGGCGTGGCCCTGCTTCCATTGCCGCCGGGCGGCACGGATCTAGAAATCGGGTGGCAGCTGTCTCCGCAGGCCTGGGGCCACGGGTATGGCGCGGAAGCGGGTCACGCGGTCGCCCATCAGGCATTCGAAAACCTCGGTGTCAGCGAGGTCTTCGCAGTCGTGCGGCCGGACAATCGCCGTGGTGTGGCTACCGCCCGACGGGTAGGAATGGATTGGGTCGGCGAGACCGACAAGTACTACAACCTCACGCTACAGGTCTACCGTCTGACGAAGGCCGACCTGGACCTACCGGAGCCGGCGTGCGCGGGATGAACACGGACGGAAGGATGTCGTAGCGTAACCCGTTGCCGGTCGATGTCGCTACCTGGCTAACGATTCTGCCGCACAGCGGCTATCGCCGTCTCACCCGGGTGAATTGCACCGGTGGATGACGACAACTCACCCTCTGCCCAGAGATCCTTGTCGCTGATCTGAGCCGCAACCGAAACTGCCCGGATCACCGTGTCGACAGCCACGCGGTGAAACGCATACACAAAGAACGGAGACCACATGTCGCAGAGTGAGGCCACCGCCGTGATGACTGATGGGCCAGGAAAGTCTCGAGCGACCGACATTGCGCCTCTTGTCGCACGCTATGGTCTGGTTATAGTCCTGGCCTGGTTCGGCGCCATGAAATTTACTCACTATGAATCCCAAGGTATTTCGCATTGGGTGGCCAACAGCCCCTTCTTGGGTTGGATCTACGAGATCATTTCGATCGATGCGTTTGGTCGATTGAACGGATCAATAGAATTGATCACTGCGGCACTGCTGGCCGTCAAGCCATGGTTCCCCAGGGTTTCCGTGGTAGGCGGCGCCTTCGCCTCGCTGTTCTTCGTGACCACGCTGAGCTTCATGATCACGACCCCCGGGGTCGGCGAGGCGTCTGCTGGTGGCTTCCCCGTTTTGTCCGCCGACGGGGAATTCTTGATGAAGGACATCGCGCTCTTCGGCTTAGCGCTGTGGCTGCTGGTGGACGCGATTGACGCAACCCGCAGACAGGCGACGCTCGCCAAAACGGGCTGACACCTCACGCTGATGAAGTTGCGCGCTATGCATGCGGAAAAAGGGTAGCGATGACTGAGGCTTATGTTTTGGGTGGCGTACGAACCCCGTTCACCCGCTATGGGGGCACACTGTCGGGTACTCGGGCCGATGACTTGCTGGGTATGACGATGAAGGGCGCGTGCGACCGGCTCGGTGTGCCGCTCAATGCCGTGGAAGACATCGTAGCGGGTTGCGTGAACCCTGCTCACGAAGGCATGGGCGATGTCGCCCGGTGGGCGGCACTGGCTGCCGGATTTCCTGACACCGCGGCCGGGGCCACCGTGAATAGATTTTGCGGATCATCACTGACCGCGGCGGTGACCATTAGCCACGCGATCAAAGCCGGCGACCTCGGCCTGGGCATCGCCTGTGGAGTCGAGTCGATGTCGCGATCGGGGTGGGCGCTGATGAAGGGCGACGCAGCGTTCAGTCCCCGGGGTCCGGTCCTCATGCTCGACACCATGTGGAGCGGCGCTGGAGGACCGCCCAACCCGGTTTTGTTGGCCCGCAACGCTTACATCAGCATGATCGAGACCGCGCAAAATGTTGCCGACCGCTACTCACTGGACCGCGAGGAGATCGATGCCTTCGCGCTGCGGTCCCAGCAACATGCCAAGGCTGCGCGTGATCGAGGACGGCTAGCCAAAGAGATTATGTCCGTGCCGATTCCGGCGACAAAAAAGACACCTGCCCGGCTGGCAGAACATGATGAGTTCATCCGCGATGACACCACCGCCGAGGCGCTGGCGGCTTTACCGGCCCAGCCCGGAACGACTCAAATGACGGCGGCCAACTCCTCGCCTTTAAGTGATGGTGCCAGTGCCGTGGTCATCGCTTCCGGGGAGCGAGCCGGCGAGCTCGGCATTCAGCCGTTAGCCCGAGTGGTATCGAGTGCGGTCTATGGCATCGACCCGCTCATTATGGGCGTGGCCCCCGCATGGGCGATCCCGGCCGCGATCCGGCGGGCAGGACTCAGCCCCGAGCAGATCGACGTGTGGGAGGTGCACGAGGCGTTCAGCGCCCAGGCGCTGGGCGTGCTGCGGGAATTGCCAAACCAGCTGGACGGTTTCGTGGTGCCCGATGACAAGCTGACACCCAATGGCGGTGCGGTCGCGATCGGACATCCCTTCGGGGCTACGGGTACTCGCTACTTGTTGACGCTGGCGACCGAATTGCGTGAACGAGCCGCCCATTATGGGGTGATCGGGGTCTGTATCGGTTCTGGTCAGGCAGTAGCAGTGGTTTTGGAAAACGTTGGCGCAGAATAGGAGCCGTGCACACTCCACCGCCGAAGGTGGGCACGCTTTGACGCACGACACTCCAGATCGGGCCCACGCCGATTGATGGCC
>NZ_LZMG01000250.1:0-2766 GCF_001673615.1 Mycobacterium sp. 1245499.0 | reverse complement strand
CTGCTCACCTCGAGGTAGTGGTCCACCACGTGGTCGGCGATCGCGTGCATCACCGCGTAGGGGCCCAGCCGCATCTGCTCGGGATCGCAATCCATCCGCTTGCGCACCTCGGACAGGCCGCCGTGCTCGCCGTGGCGGACGGTGACCACGAAATCCCTCCCGACGAAAACCATGATCTCGCCGGTCTCGACGATCTCGCGGGCCAGCACCACCGATTCGTGGGGGACGTAGTTGACGGTCTTGAGGACCAGGAACAGGGTGTCGTCGTAGCGCTCCACCTTGGGCCGCTGATGGGCGCACACCGCATCTTCCACCGCCAGCGGGTGCAGGCCGAACACGTCGGCCACTTCCTGCATCTCGGACTGGCTGGGTTCGCGCAGTCCGACCCAGACGAATCCCTCCTGACCCTGCGTTTCGATCTCGCGCACCTTATCGAGTGCGTCCGCGTAACCGAGCTTGCCGGGCAATCGCTGGCCGTCGGCGTAGACGGCGCAGTCGACCAGCGTCTGGGTGGGCGGCTTCGGGCCCGGGACCGCCTTCGGTTGCGGTTCATGCGCGAGGGGCCGAAGCGCTTCGGGCAATGCGTCGAATCCCTGGAACACAGCCACCTCCCACCAAGCGCAGGTCCGATCAGGCGGTGCTCCATGCTACGCGTCCCGGCTGTTCAAAGCGCGACGATCAGGTGTCGGGAAAGCCCTGGTAGCGGACCGGAGATCGGCGGCCGAGCGCAGTGCGCTAGTTTCGAGCCGAAACCTCGAATCTGCACGAACTTCTCCACAAGGAGTAAATCGACGTGAGCGCAAGTCCTCTCAAGGTCGCTGTCACCGGCGCCGCCGGCCAGATCGGCTACAGCCTGTTGTTCCGCCTGGCGAGTGGCTCGTTGCTGGGCCCCGACCGCCCGATCGAGCTGCGGCTCCTTGAGATCGAGCCCGCGCTCAAGGCGCTCGAGGGCGTCGTGATGGAACTCGACGACTGCGCGTTCCCGCTGCTGTCCGGCGTGGAGATCGGCGCCGACGCCAACAAGATCTTCGACGGCGTCAACCTGGCGCTGCTGGTGGGCGCCCGGCCGCGCGGCCCGGGCATGGAGCGCAGCGACCTGCTGGAGGCCAACGGCGCGATCTTCACCGCGCAGGGCAAGGCGCTCAATTCCGTCGCCGCCGACGACGTCCGCATCGGCGTCACCGGCAACCCGGCCAACACCAACGCGCTGATCGCGCTGAGCAACGCCCCCGACATCCCCAAGGAGCGGTTCTCCGCGCTGACCCGCCTGGACCACAACCGGGCGATCTCGCAGCTGGCCAAGAAGACCGGCGCCGCGGTGACCGACATCAAGAAGGTGACCATCTGGGGCAACCACTCGGCCACCCAGTATCCCGACATCTTCCACGCCGAGGTCGGTGGCAAGAACGCGGCCGAGGTGGTCAACGACCAGAACTGGATCGAGAACGACTTCATCCCGACCGTCGCCAAGCGCGGCGCGGCGATCATCGACGCGCGCGGCGCCTCCTCGGCGGCCTCGGCGGCTTCGGCGACCGTGGACGCCGCCCGGTCCTGGCTGCTGGGCAGCCCGGAAGGGGACTGGGTCTCGATGGCGGTCTACTCCGACGGCTCCTACGACGTGCCCGAGGGGATCGTGTCGTCGTTCCCGGTGACCACCAAGGACGGCAACTGGTCGATTGTGCAGGGGCTGGAGATCGACGAGTTCTCCCGCGGCCGCATCGACAAGACCACCGCCGAGCTGGTCGACGAGCGCAGCGCCGTCACCGAGCTCAAGCTGATTTAGCCGCGATCGCGGCCGCGGCGGGCCGACGTTGCGACCCACATCACCAATTAGGCCTACTAATGGGTAGTCAGTACCCTGAAGCGCGTGTCCGAATTGCTTGAATCGATACAGACGCATGCCGAGCAGGGCGTGATCACCGATGCGGAGATCTTCGAGGCACACGTCGGCGGCAAGCTTTCGGTAGGCCTGACGTCGCCCCTGGACACCCAGCGCGCCCTCTCGATCGCCTACACGCCCGGTGTGGCGCAGGTCAGCCGCGCGATCGCCGCCGACCACACTCAGGCGGCCCGCTACACGTGGGCGAACCGGCTGGTGGCCGTGGTCAGCGACGGCAGCGCGGTGCTGGGCCTCGGTGACATCGGCCCCGCGGCGTCGCTGCCGGTGATGGAAGGCAAGTGCGCCCTGTTCCAGGCGTACGGCGGGCTGAACGCCATCCCGATCGTGCTGGACACCAAGGATCCCGACGAGATCGTGGAAACCCTGGTGCGGCTGCGCCCGACCTTCGGCGCCGTCAACCTCGAGGACATCTCCGCGCCGCGCTGCTTCGACATCGAGCGTCGCCTCATCGAGGCGCTGGACTGCCCGGTGATGCACGACGACCAGCACGGCACCGCGATCGTGGTGCTGGCCGCGCTGATGGGCGCCAGCAAGCTGCTCGGCCGCGACATGACCTCGCTGAAGGTGGCGGTCTCCGGGGCCGGTGCGGCCGGCGTCGCGTGCACCAATCTCCTGATGGTGATGGGTGTTTCGGACATCACCGTGCTCGACTCGCGCGGCATCCTGCACACCGGTCGCGACGACATGAACGACGTCAAGGTGGCGCTGGCGCAGCGCACCAACCCCGCCGGCCTGACCGGCAGCCTGGCCGAAGCCGTCCGGGGCGCCGACGTGTTCCTCGGATTGTCCGGGGGCGTGGTGCCCGAGGAGATGATCGCCACCATGGCGCCGGGCGGGATCGTGTTCGCGCTGTCCAACCCCGACCC
>NZ_LZMG01000249.1:0-42489 GCF_001673615.1 Mycobacterium sp. 1245499.0 | reverse complement strand
TCGATAGCAATGATGTCAGCGCCTTCCTCGGCGAACCGCACCGCATGCGAGCGGCCTTGCCCACGCGCCGCGCCGGTAATGAGTGCAACTTTGCCTTCGAATTGTCCTGCCATCATTTCCTCCTAACCGTTGCCGATCAATGTGCGCGCGCCAACCGGCGCGGCGCGTGGGCAAGGCCGCTCGCATGCGGTGCGGTTCGCCGAGGAAGGCGCTGACATCATTGCTATCGATCTGTGCGCGCAGATCGATAGCGTGACGTACGAGATGGCGAAACCCGAAGACCTCGATGAAACCGTGAACCTCGTCGAGAAGGCCGGACGACGCATCGTGGCCGAACAAGCCGACGTTCGAGAAGTAACACAGCTCAAATCCGTAGTTGCCAAAGGCATGGACGAGCTGGGGCGTATCGACTTCGTGTTGGCCAACGCCGGGATATTGCCGGGTCTTGGAGGCACTGACCCGACCATTTCGGCTTATCTCGATGCGGTGAACGTGATGCTCAACGGCGTTTACTTCACCATCGAGGCCGCCCTGCCGGCCTTGCTGAGCCACGGCGATGGTGGCGCCATCGTCATCACCAGCTCAGCTGCCGGGTTGAAGTCGGTTGCCTCGTCCTTCGACATGCGCGACCACGGCGCCGCTGGATACGTCGCTGCAAAACACGGTGCGGTCGGTTTGATGCGCTATTTCGCACACACGCTGGCCGAGAAGAATATTCGCGTCAACTCCGTGCACCCGAGTACCGTTGCTACCCCGATGGCCATGAGCCAACAGGTTGCCCGGTTCGCTGCCGAACATCCAGAATTCACTGAACGGTTCCAAAACCTGCTTCCGGTACCGGTCATCGAGCCGGCCGACATCACGGAGGCGATGGTCTTCCTGTGCGGCTCACCTGCCCGGTGCATCACCGGCGT
Source organism: Mycobacterium sp. 1245499.0 (assembly GCF_001673615.1). Taxonomy (NCBI): domain Bacteria; kingdom Bacillati; phylum Actinomycetota; class Actinomycetes; order Mycobacteriales; family Mycobacteriaceae; genus Mycobacterium; species Mycobacterium sp. 1245499.0. Next base: position 41,575 of record NZ_LZMG01000249.1, on the reverse strand, counting down.
CACTTTGCCGGTGGATGCCGGCTTCAATCTGAAGTAAGGCGACCATTTCTGCCTCAACTACGCGGGCCCATCGAGGATGGCCGCGCTCGACCGGAGCCGTCAGTGAGGAGAACGGCTGAAGCGGTGGGATTGCACAAGTGCGAAGATTCGCGTGTTGCGGCCGCACGATTGAGCGACATTGCACGTTGCGCACCTCTCTCGCTGCGTCGGCTGGCCACGAGCGCACGCTCCGGGGCTAGTCGTATTGCGATGCCCTTCCTAACGTCGCCGTCATGGAATATAACTACCGCTTCGGGTGCGCCGATCGCACGCTGCTGCAACACAACGTCGGGCAAGCCTCGTCAACACATCTCGAATCACCTGGAGTCGTCTAATGGCAGGCGATTCTGTGAGTGACCAGCCGACGCTGGCGTTTGTGCACGGTGCTTTTCACCGATCGTGGGTGTGGAAGGCGGTACTTGATCAGCTGGCGAGGCGAGGGTGGCGAATGAAAACCGTCGATTTACCAAGTGTGGCACCAGAAGTCGAGCCCAGGGTGGGTATGCACGCCGACGCGGAAGTCATTAGCGAAGTCCTCGGCCGGACGAATGGCCCCCAGATCGTCGTCGCACACTCATACGGGGCAATACCGGTCACCCAGATTGCCCACGAACTGCCCCAAGTGCGTCACATCATTTATGTTGCGGCGTTCCAACTCGAGGTCGGCGAAAGCCTTTTGGGCTCAGTCGGCGGACGAATCCCATCCTGGTTCAGAGTCGACGGCGACAGCGTTACCGCGCGGCGCCCCCTCGAGGTTTTCTACAACGACGTCGAACCGCGGACTGCCGCCTGGGCGGAAAGCCGACTGCTGCCAAGCACCTTCTCCGCGTTCACCGACCCCGTCACCGCGGCGGCGTGGCGATACGTCCCCTCCACCTACGTCGTCTGTGAACGCGACCAGTCCGGTCCGCGGTCTTGGCAAGAAACCATGGCGCGTCGTGCCGACAGGATCGAGCGCCTTTCGGCGGGGCATTCGCCGATGCTGTCACAACCCGGGGCATTGGTCGACATCGTCGAGAAGGTTGCCGCACTGTGACGCGCGAGATCATCTTCGCGCCTCGCTCGTCCTACGAGCGAGGCGCGCGAGGCTCCGGCCGGCGTACGAGCTATGGATACCAGATGATATTGCGCAACTGATGTGACAGAGCCGGTCGGGAGCATGCGTGTTCTGAGGTGGAGGAGATGGAGCGGTACGGCATCAACGGGATGTTTGGCAAGGATGCTGGGATGAAGCTTGTTGCTAACCAGCGGAATTGGGATGCGCGGGCACCGATCCATGCGCTCAGCGCGTTCTACGGCATCGGTGAGCGCGATCCGATGAGCTGGTTCGCGCCCTTCGAGTGGCAAGACCTCGGCGAAGTCGAAGGGCGTGAGGTCGTGCATCTGCAATGCCACTTGGGGACGGAAACGATGGCTTTCGCCCTCGAGGGCGCGCGGACCACCGGACTGGACTTCTCGGGTGCTTCTTTGCGGGAGGCGCGGCGGATTGCACACAAGGCGGGCCTGTCAATCGAGTACGTACACGCCGACGTCTATGCTGCGGTCGAGGCACTGGGAGCGGAACGCTTCGACGTTGTCTACACGGGCAAGGGCGCCCTATGTTACCTGCCTGACTTGACGGCATGGGCTCAAACGGTAGCGCTTCTACTCAAGCGTGGCGGCTTCCTTTACCTGGTCGAATTTCATCCGCTGTTGAACGCGCTCGGCCCTACTCAATCCCCAAACCTTCCCGGCGACTTGGTGATTCGTCATGACTACCTCGGCGGGGGCGGTGCCGTCGAACGTGACGGCAGCCATAGCTACACCGACGGTCCGCCGCTGGCTGGCGACACATTGCACTACGAGTGGCCACACGGCTTAGGCGACGTCATCACCGCAATTGCGCAAGCCGGCTTGACCATCGAAAGCCTCACCGAAACAAGCCTTCTTCCATGGCAGCGCTGGCCGCAGATGGTCCGAACGGACAATGGATGGTGGGTGATGCCGGAATGCGAACCGCGATTTCCGGTTCTCTATGGCCTCAAGGCAACCAAACCATAGTGGTATCAGCGCACGACCCTCGTCGGTCCGCGCGTCAGTAGACGGCGACCGGAGGCTGCGTGCCGAAATACAGTGCCCCCGACCAGTCCCATACTCGCTTTGTTGTCAGCGCGTGTTGGGCCACCATGTTGAGGTCGCGCAATTGCCGTTGCAGCGGAGATGACCGGTGTAACGCCCCCGCGCCGACCGCATCGACTAAGAGTTGTACCGCGTCACGACAGGATGTTCCGGCGTGGACGACGGCACCTGCCCAGCGGGCGCGTTGGTCAAAAGAAGGCTCGTTCCCGGCCTGCAACGTCGCAAACACGTCACCTAGTGTGTCGAAGATGTAGCTTCGGGACGCACCTATCATGGCCGCCGCCCTTGCCACGCCGGCCAAAACGACCGGGTCCTCCTTCGCGGGAAGGCTGGTCACCTTACTGACCTTGGTCTGCAACGTTTCTCGCGCGTTATCCAACGCTTCGGCAGCCACGCCAAGCGCGACGCCGACACCGCACGCGGGCAGCAGTCCATACCAGGCGTACAAGGGTTCGGGCCGTTGGTGTTGTCCAGGGAGGAAGGTGTATTCCTCTGGAACGTAGGCGTTTTTAATCGCATAGTCGTGGCTGCCGCTGCCGGCCAGCCCGACTGGATCCCAGGTGTCGAGTATCTCCCAATGTTCGGCTGGCAGCATCGCGACCCGGTACTCGGGCTTACCCGATCGGCTGAGTCGTGGCCGACCGTCCTGGGTAACTATGGCGCCACCCGCGATGACGTCAGCGTGTGTGACCGCGCTGCCGAACGCCCATCGCCCCGACAGGCGGTAACCGCCCTCACACGCTTCGAGGCGGCCGGCCGGACCTTGAAACGCCGCACTGATCATGTCCAATTCGGGAAAGAGAGTACGCGCCGCGGACTCATCGATGTATGAAGCGAAGAACCCGCTTTCCATGCCAATCATGGCGCACCACGCCGCCGACGCGTCTGCCCTGGCCAACCGCTCGATGACCTCGACCTGGGTGCAGACGTCAAGCTCGGGGCCGCCCCATGCGGCGGGCATCGCCATCCGGAACACACCGGCCCACCGCATAGCATCAACGACGGGTTGACTAAGGCGACGAGCCGTTTCCGCTTCGTCGCTGTGCTCGCGGATGACGGGGTCGATCTTATTCACCCGATGCCAAATCGCTGATGCGTCCGAATCGGCGACCAACGGATCACGCAGGATAGACACAATTCACCTCCCAGGGTGTCGTTTTCGTACTACACGCGTAACGCTAGGGAGACAACATGCTTTCGGGTATCCACGCGGCGCAAGCGCCCAGACGGCGAGCGCAAGGGCTGGTGGTCGATTGCCATGTTGGACTGCGCGCGGTGTGACGCACGAACCCGAAGGAAACACATTTCACCTATCGCCGCGATCACCGGCGCCGGGACGACGAAGATTCGTCGTTGATGGCGGGATGATGCCCCAGAGGTTCTCTGTCCGGTTCGCGCACCGCGGTGGAGATTCGTGCAAACAGCCGCGCTGCGTGGCCCGGCACAGGCTGCGCCGTTATCCTCACGTGAACTGGATGGCGCCGGCGGACGGTACCGCGTTCTGCTATCAAGCGCCAGGTTCCAGTGACCGGCTACAGGGTGAGATCGGCCTCCGCAATAATGCTTGGCTCCGCCGCGGTTGAAGAGTATTTTTCGGGTGATGCCGATTGCGATGCCGGAGCACTTTCTTCGCAACCCGTTGCCATTCGAATTCATAACTATCAACGTGGGCGTCCAGAACGTACGTGATTCGAGTAGTTTTTATGCCGGCCGGCTACGCATGGTCATATGGCACATTCCCAAGGACTACTTCCACATCGCCTGTCGAATGCACACAGATCAGTGAGGTAGCCGCGTGAGCCATTCGTCCAGGTCGCCTTCCACCATGCAATTGGATGTCCAGGGCTCGTACGGCGGCTAGCCACATCGCGCGCCATTCTGGCCAGATTGCGCATACGCCCTGCTGCGCCATACCGGATCGAGGCTAGCGGCGTTACCGTTAGGTGCGCAGTGTGGACGAGGTGTGGCCGCAGAAAGCGAGGGAGAGGACGCAGTGGCGGAACGACCGATAACAGGCGCGTCGCGAAGGCACACATGGACGCGAGCCACGAGGTTCGACGACTTTGCCATCGCGTGCTGCGGCCGGCGCCACCTCCATCTGCTGAGCGACCCGGATTCGTTTGCATTGGTACAGCGGGCCGGTCGCATGGGGCCAGTCACGCTCGCCGAAATCGTCGTCGGGTCCGACATGTCGATGGATTGCTGTGAAGGTTGCGACAATTACCGGGTTCTTATGCTGAGCGCGGGCCGTACGGAGTGTGTAGAAAAGGGTGAGCGTGCCCCCGCCGGCCCCGGCACTGCCGCCGTGTTCTCTCCGCAGGATCATCGCGAAACGCGATGGGTGGCAGGCGCCAATCTGATCTGTTTCAACATTGATCGTTCCGCCGTCGATGATGCTCTCAGCGATGCATTGGGTCGGCAGGTGACCTCGCAAATAGAATTCACGCCCATCTTGCCAGTTACTACGGCACCGGCCCAGAGCTGGATCAACATGTTGGGACTATTCAAGGAGCAATTCTTCCGGCCGGAAAGTCTGTTGAATCAACCGCTGATCGGAATGCCGTTTGTCGACAGCCTCGTGCGCGGGTTATTACTCGCCGCTGAGCATCCCTACCGTGACGCTCTCGCGGGAGATCCGCGGCTGGTCGCGCCTCGTGCGATTCGTACCGCGGTCGACATCATCGAAGCGGAAGCACATCTGCCGTTGACGCTGTCTTTGATCGCCGCGCGTTGTCACGTAAGCGCTCGTTCGCTACAGCTAGGTTTCCGACGTCATTTGGAGATCTCGCCGATGGCGTATTTACGCCAGGTGCGGTTGCGTCGAGCACATCAGAACTTGCTCGAGTCCGACCCATCCACGGTCACCGTGGCTTCGGTTGCGTACCGGTGGGGCTTCACCAATCTCGGCCGGTTTGCCGCCGCCCACAGCGCCCGCTACGGTGAACCGCCGGTGAAGACGTTGCGCCGGAAAGTGATCGGCGCAGAACGCAGGAGAATGCGATGCGCATGAGGGAGCAGAGCGCGCTAACGGCCTCGACGGAAGACACCAATACGTGGGTTGAGGTGCGTTCGTTGGATGACTTCGCCGAACTACGCCACGGCCGGCTCGAGTCTTCACGGTACTGGTGGCCAGATATTGGTCCGCTAGGAGACACAAGGTCCTTTTCCTTCACGCACCGCAGGCGTTGTCTCGGTCCGATTAACGTACTTGACATAGGTTTTCACGACGAAGTATGGGTGAACGGCGGCGAAATTCGCCCGCACTACCACGTGGCTCTGCCGCTCGCGACGTCGGCCGAGATGAATAGCCGTTTCTCAATTGCCGCACCTGGCTCCGTCCCGGTTTATCGGCCCGAGGGACAAGCCGGCATCTCAGGCTACGTCGGCCGCCTGCTGGCCGTGATGTTGGATCGCCACGCTGTCGAGGAGGCTCTCGGGGATGCCCTCGGGCGCTCGGTCAGCTCCCTAATCGACTTGCAACCCAGCATGCGGACCACTTCTCAAGCCGTTCGTAGCTGGATCACCATGGTGTCGCTGTTCACCGAGGAGCTCTTCCGGCCTCGCAGCATCGTGCATCAGCCAATCGCCGGGATGCCATTCGTCGACAGCCTGGTCCGCGGCTTCTTGCTGGCCACAGACCACTCATATCGCGCGGCCCTGGAAGGCGAAGCGACCGAGCCGCCGCCGCGCGCTGTCCGGGCAGCAATCGACATCATCGAGACTGAAGCTCAACTGCCGCTTACGATTTCTGCGTTGGCCGCGCGCACTTACGTGAGCGTGCGTTCCCTGCAGCAGGGCTTCCGAGCTCACGTCGGCACTACGCCTATGGCCTACCTCAGGGAGGTCCGTCTGCGACGCGCCCACCAGCAGTTGCAACAATCCGATCCATCGGTCGATACGGTGGCGTCGATCGTATCTCGTTGGGGATTCAGCAATCAGGGCCGTTTCGCTGCCGCGTATGCAGCTCGCTATGGCGAGATGCCCGCCGTGACTCTGCGTCGTCCAGGCGGCTCCGCAAGAACACAGCCGAGACTTATTGCCTAGATCCGCCACTGCACGTCGGCACGCCTGTCGGTGCGCATACTGAAGGCCGGTCTCGCTGTCACAGCTTTTGCAGCCCACGCAGGATCCGTTGCAGCGGGATACCGGCGGAGAGCGCGCGACTTAGGCTTGGCTGCAGCACGCTCAGGTTGCAGAGCACGATGTAGCGCACGCCACTGTCGCGCCACACCGCGGCTTGGTCAATGATGTCGTCCGGAGTGCCCGTCAAGAAGGCCGCCCTCATGAGTTTTCGAGGCACCGCGGCAGCCGCCGCGAGCACGGTCGCAGCATCGAGGGTCTGCGGAAGCGCATCGGAGAAGCCGGCGAAGTCGTTTCCAAACGGGTGCTCGGCACCGTGGCGCGCCCAGAAATTGGCGGAGATGTTGAGAGCGAACGATTTTGCGATATCGGAATCGAGCACCGCGTCGACGTCTGTTGACGATCCCTGAAAAGTAGACCTCCACGGGTCCCGCAAGTTTGACCCACCCGATGGTCTTTTGGAGGGGTGATTTCGGTGGAGGATTGGGCCCAGATCAGGCGATTACATCGGGCCGAGGGGGTGCCGATCCGCGAGGTGGCACGCCGGCTGGGTGTCTCGCGGAACACGGTGCGAGCGGCCTTGGCCTCTGATCGACCACCGCAGTACCAACGTCCTCCGCATGGCTCGGTGGCAGATGCCTACGAGTCGCAGATCCGGGCGTTGCTCGTGGAGTGGCCGAAGATGCCCGCGCCCGTGATCGCCGAGCGGATCAGATGGCCGCATTCGATGTCGCCGCTGAAGAAGAAGTTGCAACGCATCCGAGTACGTAGGGATCGATCCGGTCGACCGGTTCGTCTACCGGCCCGGCGAGATCGCCCAATGCGATCTGTGGTTTCCCGAGCCGCGGATTTGTGTCGGCGAGGGCCAGCACCGCATGCTGCCGGTGTTGGTGATGGTGTTGGGGTTCTCTCGCATGATCAACGCGGTGATGCTGCCCTCACGCCAAGGCGGGGACATCTTGTCCGGCATGTGGTCGTTGATATGTGGCTGGGGCCGAGTGCCAAAGACGCTGGTGTGGGACCGCGAGGCCGCGATTGGAGGCACTGGGCGGGTGTCTGCGGCGGCGGCGGCGTTCGCCGGCACGTTGGCCACTCGTATCCAGTTGGCCCCGCCCCGAGATCCGGAATACAAGGGCCTCGTCGAGCGCATGAACGGCTACTTGGAGACCTCGTTCCTTCCGGGGCGGCACTTCGCCTCCCCATCGGATTTCAACGATCGACTCTCAAAGTGGTTGATCAAAGCCAACACTCGTGCAGTTCGGGTGATCGGTGCCCGACCGGTCGATCTGTTCGAAACCGACACTCAGGCGATGCTGGCGCTCCCGCCCATCAGCCCGTCGGTTGGCCTGGCGTATCGGGTCCGGTTGTCGCGTGACTACTACGTCCGTGTCGACGCCGTGGACTACTCGGTCGATCCTCGGGTCATTGGCCGATTCGTCGACATCACCGCCTCGCCGCAGGAGGTCACGGCGCGATGTGAGGGCCAGGTCGTTGCTCGTCACCAGAGGTGCTGGGCCAGCCACGCCGTCATCACCGATCCCAGCCACGTGGCCACCGCCGCGGGGCTGCGCACCGCGCTGACCGACCAACGTGCCAGCCGCGTTGCCGCAAGCCGCCGTCATCACGGTGACGGTCACCCGGTAGCGCTACGTGCGCTACCGGACTACGACGCCCTTTTTGGTGTCGAATTCGGTTCCACCCCAACAATGTGAGGACACGTTCGTGACCACGGCGCCGAAGACCCAGAAACAACCTTATCCAGAGCTCTCCACGCCGATGCCTGCCGACACCCCGCCGTTGGCGTCGATACCCTCCGATGGATTGCCCGCCCAGATCGCCTACCTAACCCGCGCATTGTAGATTCCCACCATCGGCCGCTGCTGGGAGGGCCTGGCCGATCAAGCACGCGACGACAATTGGTCCCACGAGGAGTACCTCGCCGCACTGCTGCAACGCCAGCTCGCAGACCGCGAATCCGCCGGAACCGTCATGCGTATCCGCACCGCGCACTTCCCGGCGGTCAAGGCATTGGAGGATTTCAACCTCGACCATCTCCCCTCTTTGCGGCGAGACGTATTGGCGCACTTGGCAACCGGAATGTTCGTGCCGAAGGCCGAGAACGTCATCCTGCTTGGTCCGCCTGGGATCGGCAAAACCCACATCGCCATCGGGCTCGGAGTCAAGGCTGCCCACGCCGGCTACTCGGTACTCTTCGACACCGCCAGCAACTGGATCGCCCGGCTGGCCGGGGCACATCACGCCGGTCAGCTTGAGGCCGAGCTGAAGAAGGTCCGCCGCTACAAGCTCATCATCATCGACGAGGTCGGCTATATCCCGTTCGACCAGGACGCGGCAAACCTGTTCTTCCAGCTCATCGCCTCGCGCTACGAACAGGGCTCGAGCATGGTCACCTCGAACCTGCCGTTCGGCCGCTGGGGCGAAACCTTCTCCGACGACGTCGTCGCCGCAGCCATGATCGACCGCCTCGTCCATCACGCTGAAGTGCTCACCCTCACCGGCGACTCCTACCGCACCCGTACACGTCGCGAACTCCTCGGCAAGAACCGCACCAACGGCAGCTGAGCCCCACACCAGCGGTGAGTGTAGAAGCGCGCCCCACGCCCTCCTCGTGGAACATGTCGCCGGCCGCTGGATGCCAAGCTCATGATCGACCTCGAATGTTGCTTCGCCGGATGGCCACCCTGGCAGCGAATCGGCAATCCGCTTGTGTTCCACAAGCGTGGAGTTCTACACTCGTGGAGTTAATGCGGTTTGATCGCTCGAACACCGACGCAGGTGCCTGCAAGGGATCGGGCCTGTGGAATTGGAGGAGGACTTGTGTCAGAGAAGACGTATCCGCACACACGGGGTCTGCATGATTTGGGCGGCGGCGCGTACGCGTGGCTGCACGGACCCGGGATGGGGGGCGGCACCGCGAACGCGGGGCTGATCACCAACGGCGGGGAATCACTGATCATCGATACGCTTTTCGATCTCGACCACGCACGGGCATTCCTGGAGGCGATCGAGCCGATCACCGCCAATGCGCCGGTGAAGTATGTGGTGAACACCCACAGCGACGGTGACCACATCTACGGCAACCAGTTGTTCGGTGAGGACGTCGACATCATCGCCACCGAGGCGGCGACGGCCAAGATGTTTCAGAGCACGGCGGACCTGTTCGTGGCCACGACGGTCAGCGGCGAGCAGCCGGACAGCTACTTCGCGCCGATCAAGGCGGCCTACGGCGCGGAGTTCGATTTCCGGCCCGTCCGGGTGCGCAAGCCCAACGTGACGTTCTCCGGCCGCAAGACTCTGACTGTCGGTGCCTTGCAGGTCGAGCTGATCGACCTCGGACCGGCCCACACCGCCGGCGACCTCATCGTCAGCGTCCCCGAACTCGACGTGGTGTTCACCGGGGACCTCTTCGGCGCGGGCATCGGCACGCCGGTGTGCTGGGACGGCCCGCTGGACCGCTGGATCGAGGCCGTCGATGTCATCCGCAAGCTCGACGCCCGCACCATCGTGTGCGGTCACGGCCCCCTCCTGACCGGTGATGACCGCGCGAAGGCGTACGACTCGGTCACCGAGTACCTGCAGAACACCCTTGATGCGGCAACCCGCGCCTTCAACGACGGCCGATCGGTGCTCGAGGCCATCGAGTACTCGCCGTACTACGGCAAGTTGCCGAACGAACTGCTGCTGCAAAACACCAGCATCGCGTTCCACCACCTCGACAAGCGCTTCCCGAAACCTCAGCAGGAGGAGGGCATCTTCGCCACCGCGTTGTTGGCAGCCGAGGCGGCCCAGCTGGAGAAGTTCGGTAAGGACGCAGCGAAATGAGGGTTCCCGACATCGCCGGCGTGGACTTCACCGGGCTATTGCCCGCTGGTGTCGAGGCGCCGAACATCATCAGAATGCTGTCGCGCACCGGAGTCAACATGCGGCCGTTCTGGGCATTTGGCATGGCGTTCCGCGACAATGACCAGCTCTCGGACCGGCAGCGTGAGTTGGTGATTCTGCGGGTGGCCGCGTTGACCCGAAGCGAATTCGAACGGGTGCAGCACGAGCCGATGGCCCGTGTGGCCGGATGCACTGATGCTGAGGTGGCCGCCGCTCTGGACCTGGCGCGCGACTTGGACACCGTCTTCGCGCCCGATACCGCGGCGCTGCTGCGCTTCGTTGATGACGTCGTCGCCAGTTTCGGCGACCCGGCCGCCGTCGAGGGGGTGCAACCGCACTTCACCGACGATCAGATTGCCACCTTCACGCTGCTCGTCGGGCACTACGTGATGACCGCGATGTTCCTCAAGACCACCGATGTCCCCTTGGACCCGCCGGCAGTGCCCCCGCCCGCCAACTGACCACCACAAGCGCTGAGGAGAAAAATGACGAACATTCCTGTCGCTTTCCGACCAGCCCCGTCCCCTGAACTTCCGGAGGCCAAGTGGCGCGGCTTCCAGCCGGGCACCACGGTCCTAAAAGCCGGGTCGACCCACGCACCAGGCGGGCGGGCGCTGTCCTGTGACATCCGCCTGGACCGCGACGTCGAGGTCGCGTTGCGCGACGGAACGATCATCTACGTCGACGTGTTCCGGCCGCTCACCGAGGACCCGGTACCGGCAATCATGGCGTGGAGCCCCTACGGCAAACAGGGAGGGTTCATCACACTCGATACCTTCCCCAATCGTGCGGGAGTGCCTCACGACGCGGTGTCCGGTCTGCAGAAGTGGGAAGCCCCCGATCCGGCCTACTGGTGCGCGCACGGCTATGCCGTGGTCAATCCCGACGCCCGCGGCGCCTACGAATCGCACGGCGACATCCAAGTCTTCTCCCCCCAAGAAGGCCAAGACGCCGCCGACACCGTGGAGTGGATCGGCACCCAGCCCTGGTGTTCAGGCAAGGTCGCGATGGCAGGCAATTCGTGGCTCGGGGTGGCGCAGTGGCTGACCGCCGTGCAGCGACCGCCCCACCTTGCGGCGATCGCACCCTGGGAGGGCTTCAGTGACGTTTACCGCGAGCTGACCTACCTCGGCGGCATACCGCAGCCCACGTTCATCGAAGGTTTGGTCTCTCATCAGTACGGCCGCAACAAGATCGAGGACGTGCCGGCGATGATGACCAAATACCCTCTGTTCAACGAGTATTGGGACACCAAGCGCATCCACACCGAGGTGATCGACGTGCCGGCCTACGTGGTGGCTAGCTACACCAATGCGCTGCACACCCGGGGCACGCTGCGCGCCTACGCCACCCTCGACCCCACCAAGACGTGGCTGCGCATTCACAACACCCAGGAGTGGCCTGACTTCTACGCCCATCAGGACGACCTGCGCCGCTTCTTCGATCACGTGCTCAAGGGCCTGGACAACGGGTGGGAGCAGACACCGCGCGTGCGGATGGCCATCTACGATCCTGGGCACGACGACGTGGTCGATATGCCGCAGACCGCGTTCCCCCCGCCTGCGGCCATCGAGCGCAGCTTCTACCTTGACGCGGCGCACTCCACGATCAGCGAGCAAGCCGACGGGATCGAGGAAGCGTCGGTGAGTTACGTCGCGGCCAGCGAATCCGCGGTTTTCGAAGCCGATTTCGGCGACCTGACGATCGCCGGTCCGATGTCGCTGCGCTTGTGGGTGCAAACCGACGGCGAGGACGACATGGACCTGTACGTCGCCGTCCAGAAAACCGGTGCCGACGGCACCGTCCTCGTGCCCGACGTCTTTCCAGGCCTGTCCAGTCACGGTGCCAAGGGCCAACTGCGGGTGTCGCACCGTGCCCTCGACGCCACCAGAAGCACCCCTTTGGCGCCGTACCACACCTACGACAACCCTCAGCCGCTGAAGGTTGGGGAGATCGTGGCCGTCGACATCGAGATCTGGCCGATGGCGATGCGCTGGCACGCCGGGGAGAAACTGCGAATCGTGGTCGCCGGCAGAGATTTTCAGACCACGATCGGAGCGGCCGGTGAAAAGGCGACCACCACCAACCCTGGCCGCCACATCATCCACACCGGCGGACGCTACGATTCCCACCTTCGGGCACCCGTGCTCCCGTCAGACTAAACCGCAGCCGGTCATCGCAGAAATGAGAGATCAGTGACATCGCCGACGCCGGGACCGGCACCACACCAACAGGATTCTGTGGCGAAGAATCCCGGTGGACGCCGGCCCGGCGACAGCGGGACCAAGGACGCCATCCTCGATGCCGCGCGGGATCAGTTCGGTGCCAAGGGGTATCAGGCAGCCACGATCCGAGGCATCGCCGCCCAAGCCGGCGTCGACCCGGCACTGATCCGGCACTTCTACGGCAATAAGGAGCAGCTTTTCGCGGCCACCCTCGATCTGCCGACCTGGTTTGGAGACCACATCGAGGGGGTCTTCGACGGGGACGTAGACGGTCTGGGTGAGCGCTGTGTCCGGTCCTTCCTAAACCTGTGGGAAAACCCCGAATCCAGTGCCCCGGTGCAAGCCATGCTGCGGTCTGCCTTCGCCAGCACCGACGCCGCCGAACTGCTGCGAGACTTTCTCAGCGCCCGAGTCACCCGAAAACTGGCCAGTGATCTCCCGACCGACCACCCCGATGTGCGGATCGCGCTGACCAGTTCAACTCTGCTCGGCGTCGCCATCGCCCGCTATGTCACGCATGTAGAGCCTATCGCCGACCTCGAAATGGACACGCTGGTCGCTATGCTCGCCCCCTTGATCCAGCAGATATTGACTGACCAGCTACCCGGCTCCTAGCTCGACAACTGGGTCTGGTTGAACTGAACGGTGCGTCTCACCAATCTTCGCTGCGACAGCGGGTCAACTTTAAGAGACCCGTAGAGGGTCAATTTTCAGAGACCGTTGACAGACGTCATCGGTGGACCGTCCCGTGATGACGAACAGCCAGACGGCGGGAAGAATGCTCACGGGATCGCGGCCGGCATTGGAGGCCGCGGTGCGGACCACATGCAAGCGGTTGGCGTAATCCTGCGCAGTCTGCGGGAATCCCGGAAACCCCGCGTCGCCGTAGCGGCCGGTGATGCCCAGGGTCCGGGATCCGTGTGCCGCTACCCAGATCTGGGGCCATCGTCCACGGTATGGTGGTACTGCGAAAATCGCGTCCCTTAACGGGAAGTACGGCGAGTCGCGGGTGACTAGCTCACCCCGTGAATCCCACAGCGCCCGGATTGTGGCGATCGCTTCTTCGAATCGGCCCACGGGATGGTGCCAGTCGACACCATAGGGTTCGTTGCCTTCGCGTTCCCCGGCACCGATGCCTAAGATGGCCCGTCCACGGGTGAGAAGCTGCAACGTGGCCGCGGCCTGCGCGGTGACGGCCGGATTGCGACGACCGGCGTCGGTCACACCAATACCCAGACGCAACCGGCCGAGCCGGTTGCGGGCGGCGAGGTGACCGAGGATTGTCCACGGTTCCAGGTAGGCGTCGACCTTCGGGACAAGTCTGGCCATTCCGAGGTTCATCGGTGTCGCGACGGTGCGCGCCAGCATGGCATTGAGGTGATCCGGCACCCACAGTGAGTCGATCCGGCTGGACACCGCGGACAGGTAGTTTGCCTTGACCATCGCGGTGGGCGACAGAACGGTATTCAGCGGCTCGCTCACCAGCCCGACCTTGATGTTCGCCATGTTCAATCCGTTCAATCTATAAGTGCCACGAGGTTTAAGACTGGTAGGTCGTACTTTTCGTTACCGCGAACGACGTCGTGATCGACATCGCCCGCATCCTGCCGAAGCACGAGCAAATACAACTGGGCCCGACGTTAGAGTGGTCCCGAGCGCGCGGGTAGCCCCCAGAGCACAGCACTTCGTACCTATCGCGCAAGATTTGGCGGTACGGTCCAACCCCTCAAATTAGTAGCTGAGTACGGGTGCTGCCGACTACCTCGGTACACAGCTGGTGAACCGCACCGGTGCGTTACAGCCTTTCCTACGCTTGCGTGCTGTGCTGTCCTTTGGCAACAGTCTGAATTCGTTTGACTGACATGCAATCTTTGCCGCATCAGGACGCCGGTATGAAGGCTACGACCGGGATGGATCTCTTACCCGCTATGCCTTGGTAGTGACCGTAGGGGGAAGCGGCTCCTCGGACCAGACCGAAGAGTCGGTCCCGTTCGGTGCCGGTGATTTCCTCTGCAACGAATCGGCCGCGAAAGCACCCGCCATCCAACGTCACCAAGGGATTCGCCTTGACGTTGTAATACCAACTCGGGTTCTGGGGAGAGCCGAAGTTAGATGCGATGACGATCACCCGTCCCCGATCGGTGAAATACACGACCGTAGAAGTGCGGCTGATGCCGGATCTGGCGCCGGTGTGGGTGAGTACCAGCGCATGAAACGGAGCGACGCAGGACAAGCGACCTCGGCTGAGTCGCACCAGAGTCGGGTCGAGGCGCGTCCCGACATTGCGCATGAACCATATGCCGGGCGTCGAGCTTGCCAGCCGGGTCGTGAAACGGTGAGCGCGGCTATCCGACGGCTCTGATCGCGGAATCATCATGTGACACAGCGTAGTTGAGCGCAACTCCGATCCTTGATGGCTAAGGTCAGACCTGCGCATTCTGTCTCGAACCTATCGCTCGGGGTCTGGCAGCAGGTCGACTAGCCACCGCGTCCACTACTTCGGCCACCTTGCGCATCCTGCGAGCCATTGTCGACCGTCTCGGCGCGCAGGACCGGCTATTGGGATCCCCGGGCGCGTGGAATGCCATGCGATGGACCAGGTTTCTGTCCCGAGAGTGTCAGTGCGCATTTAGGCCGGCGGTCTGCGCGCAGTGGCTAGTCAGCCGTCGGCCGCCTCACTAGCGTCGGTTGGCAATTACTCCTTTGGGCGCCCGGCCAGTTTTCTCCCATGATCGTTCAGAGGTTCCGTTATGCCGATTGAACCCGTGCAGAACGCTTAGAGCGTCGCATCGCCGAGTTGTCCGCCATTGATCCGCAGTTCGCCGCTGCGCAGCCGAGCGCGGCGGTGACCGCGGCGATCCAGCGGCCGGGGCTGCGACTGACGCAGGTGATGCAGACGGTGATGGAGGGCTACGCGGAGCGGCCCGCGCTCGGGCAGCGCGCCGTCGAGTTCGTCAACGACCCGCAGACCGGCCGCACCTTACTAAAGTTGCTGCCTCGGTTCGAGACCATCACCTATCGCGAGCTGTGGCGCCGTGTCGGCACGCTTGCAAACGCGTGGACCCATGAGGTCGTCCCCGGGGGCCGGGCCCTCGAGGACGGGTCCGGCTTCCAGACCTACCACGTGATGAACCCGTACGACGAGGGCATCGGTCTGGACGAGTACGTCGACTGGCTGGTCGAGGCCGGATACTCGATCGAGCGCATTGCCGACTACTCCGAATGGCTGCGGCGGTTCGAGACAGCGCTGCGCGGCTTGCCCGAAAAGCAGCGCAACGCCTCGCTGCTTCCGCTGCTACACAACTACCAGAAACCCCAACAGCCCGCCACCGGGTCAATGGCCCCCACCGACCGATTCCGCGCAGCCGTCCAGGACGCCAAAACCGGCCCAGGTAAAGCCATCCCACACATCACTCCGGCGATCATCGCTAAATACGTCAACGACTTACGACTGCTCGAATTGCTGTGATCGCAAGTAATCAAGAAGCGATCCGAATGGTCGCAGCAGCATTCAACCCGCCGGTGCCTAGCAGCCCGTGGTAAGCGGATTGGTATGGCGTAACTGCGTGTATGCGCGGACCGGCCAAAGAGCTGCGTGTGGCGGCTAGTCGATCTACAGTCACGTCCATACCGTAGGTTTCATGAATCGTACTGCGCTCGCTGTGCTGTCGCCGGCGGTATGGCTAGGGGTGCCGATGTTCCGGCGATCCGCGCCCAGGCATAGGCATTCGCTGGGCGCGGACGGGAATGCGTCAATAGATACGTTGCAGACGAACGGTTTAGGTGCCGTTCCTTCATCGGCATCACCGACTTGTGCCGGTTTGTGCAGCAGCACACTGGACCGAGTAAACAATCCTGCGGACACCCCACCGGATCGGTTGAACCGTCATTCGCATGCAGGAGGGTCGCGCGTCGGTAGCGAAAGGTCCGTTGCGTATCAGGCGCTCATCGCGTCAGGGCTCTTCAGCAAGGTAGATTCGGGCATCCTGTCCGCCGCGGTCGAGCAGCTTGAGATAGTGCGATTCCCGGCACGGGCCGCCATGGCTACTCAAAGTAGCCGCGGCGGTGAGGTTTACGTCATCGTCTCGGGAAAGGTCAAGGTCGCTTACCGTCACCGTGAGGGCAAGGAGATGGTGTTCAGCATTTTAGGCCCCAAAGAGATGTTCGGTGCCCTAATGCTTTTCGACCCCGAAGCCCGCGAAATCACGGCAACTGCGCTCACCGAGGTCGTCGCGGTGTCGATACAACGCGATCAGTTTCGGGGTTGGATAGCCCAATGCCCAGAGTTCAGTGATCAGGTGTTGCGACTGTTTGCGCGGTGGGTGAAGGCGTCGATGAACTCCTTGGTGGACTTCGCTTTCGGCGATGTGCAGGGCCGTGTCGCGAATCAGCTGTTGTTGCTGAGGAAGCGATTTGGCCAGCGGGAGGGTGAAGTTGTGCGGGTTGTGCACGACCTGACTTTGACGGACTTCTCTCTTTTGACCAGCGTTGCGCCGGAGACGGTCTGCAGGATATTGCGCGAATTTCAGAACCGCGGCTGGATCCGTCTGGAGGACAACAGCGTGGTAATCGTCGATGCCCAGGCGCTTTCGTCGGTATCACATACCAACGTGCGGGAGGTCTCTTGTGCTTGACCGATTCGCGTTGGCGGATCTCAGCGCTCCGGTGCTGGGAGCACCCATGGCCGGCGGACCATCGACGCCCGAGCTGGCGGCTGCGGTGACCAACGGCGGCGGCCTTGGCTTCCTCGCCGCCGGCACGTTGTCAGCCGAAGACTTAGCCGAGGCCATCGCCGCGGCGCGGAGGCTGACATCAGGTCCCCTCGGAGTCAATCTGTTTGTGCCTCAGCGACAGGTGTGCACCTCGGAACAGCTCACTGCATTCGCGGCAGCCTTGGCGCAGGAAGCGCGACGCTACGGTGTGGCGCTTGGTGAACCGCGTCATGGCGACGACGAGTGGGACGCGAAACTCGATGTGGTCAGCGATCTGCGGCCCGAGGTCGTGTCGTTTACCTTCGGCTCGCCGAGCGGGGAGGAGTGTCGGCGTTTGAGCGGTCTCGGCATCATGAGCGTCGCCACAATCACCGCGGT
Organism: Mycobacterium sp. 1245499.0; assembly: GCF_001673615.1. Taxonomy (NCBI): domain Bacteria; kingdom Bacillati; phylum Actinomycetota; class Actinomycetes; order Mycobacteriales; family Mycobacteriaceae; genus Mycobacterium; species Mycobacterium sp. 1245499.0. The sequence continues at coordinate 24,120 of NZ_LZMG01000249.1, read as the reverse complement.
TCACGAAGCGGTGATTGCGCTGACGTGCGGTGTCGATGCCTTAATCGCGCAGGGCCCCAACGCGGGTGGGCATCGGGCGACATTCGACGCACTCGCCGTGCCGCCCAATGATCCGCTCCTGGACCTGGTTGCCGTTCTGGTCGACTGCTTCGACTGTCCGGTTGTGGCAGCCGGAGGTGTAGGTACGCGTGATGACGTCAGTCGGCTGCGCGATGCGGGTGCCACGGCTGTGCAATGCGGTACAGCGTTTCTGCTCGCCGACGAAGCCGCAACCAATCCGCTGCATCGGGCCGCATTGCGAGATCCGCGGTTCACCGAGACTGTGCAGACACGCGCGTTCACCGGCCGATATGCACGAGCACTGCGTAACCGCTTCATCGAAATGTACGAACCTGCAGCGGTATTCGGCTTCCCCGAGGTAGCACTGATGACCGCACCGATTCAACAGGCCGCGGTGAAATTGGGTGACCCGCACGCCACCGCACTGTGGGCTGGTGGCGCCTTCCGCCACGCAAAGACCGGCCCAGCCGCCGACATCGTGCGCGAGCTGGTCGGTTAGCCGGCATAGGAAAGGCCCACTGCAATGGAATTCGGTGGCGACAAAGGCGCGATCATTACCGGCGCATCGCGCCTCATTAGTGCGGGCTTGGTCGAAGCGTATCGCACACACGCCCGTCGGGTGATCGCCAACTCTCGCACTATCACTGAATCGGCCCACCCCGAAGTCGTAACCGTCGCGGGTGATATCGCCGACCCCGGCACTGCCGAACGCATCCTCACGGACGCGTCGACACGTGCCCTGTACCTGGAAGCTGCGATGTTCATGGCCGGCGAGGTCCTGCACATCGACGGCGGCCAGAGCGCGGGCCACTGAATAGGGGAAACAAGCGGAAAGGACGAACGAATGTCGAATCACTGGCCGGAGAGCGTTGATCACGAACGACACCGCCGAATTCGAGAGAATCAGAATCGATTGGCGGCCGATCTCAAGCAGTCCTACGACTTCATCGTCTGCGGCGCAGGATCATCCGGCTGCGTGGTCGCCCGGCGGTTGGCCGAGGACCCGGGAGTCAGCGTCTTGTTGTTAGAGGCCGGGGGCGCCGATGACCTCCCGTCTGTCACCGAATCGACGCTGTGGCATACGAATCTGGGCAGCGCAACGGATTGGGCGTTCCAGGCCGAGCCGAACCCGTACCTCAACGGCCGCAGGCTCATGCTATCGATGGGCAAAGTTCTGGGCGGCGGCTCGAGTATCAACCTAATGGCCTGGGCCCGCGGCCATCGGTCGGATTGGGACTTCTTCGCCGCGGAGTCGGGCAACGACGCGTGGAGCTACCAGTCCGTGTTGGACGTCTATCGTCGCATCGAAGACTGGCAAGGCGCCCCGGATAATGAATACCGGGGCACGGGCGGTCCGATCTTCGTGCAGCCGAAAATGAATCCGCATCCGGCGGGTCCCGCGGTGTTAGAAGCCGCCGATTGTCTCGGCATTGCCCGCTTCGACAATCCGAACGGAAAGATGATGGAGGGCAATGGTGGCGCGGCGATCATGGACCTGCGCACGCGGTGCGGCAAGCGCCAATCCATTTTTCGGTGTTACACGTATCCCTACATGGACCGGCCCAACCTGACTGTACTGACGGCTGCATTGGTGCGACGAGTGACCATTGAACGCGGCCGCGCCGTGGGAGTCGAAGTCGAGTATCGGGACCGAGTCCGGCACTTCGGTGCCGAAGCCGAGGTTGTGCTGTCAATGGGTGCAATCCATACCCCGAAGACGCTGATGCTTGCCGGAGTGGGCGACCATAGGATCCTGCGGTGCTTGGGAATTGCGGTGGCCGAGGACTCACCTGGCGTCGGCCGCAACTTGCAGGACCATCTCGGCATCCCATGCATCTGGGAATCACCCGACGAGGAGCCGTTGCATAATTCCGGCGACACCACGCTGTTCTGGCCGAGTCACGGCGGGCGTGCGGAGCCCGATTTCTTCGCCTGCCAAGGCGCGATCCTGTTCTCGAGTCCGGAGAACATCGCCCGCTTCGGGCTGCCCGATACCGGTTGGATGCTGCTGGGTGCCCTGACGCGACCCAGGAGCCGTGGCGCAGTCGAGCTGACGAGCGCAGACCCCAACCAGCCCGTCCGGGTGGTGCACAACGGTCTGTCGCATCCCGATGACCTGCGGCTGGCTCGCAAATTAGTCGAGGATATGCGCAAAGTCGGCAATGCCGCACCACTGCGTCCGTTCGTCAAACGCGAAGTCATGCCCGGGCCGCTGAGAGGCAGGGAGCTGGTCATCTACATACGTGATGCCGCGGTCACCTTCTGGCACGTGGTCGGCACGGCGAAGATGGGCCGCGACCGGATGGCCGTCGTCGATGGCAGCCTGAAAGTCCATGGCATCGAAAACCTGCGTGTCGCAGACGGATCCATTATGCCGAGGATCACGAGTGCAAACACGATGGCGCCCTGCGTCGTCATTGGGGAGCGCGCCGCCGAAGAGATCAAGGCAGAACACAGTCTGGCGGCCTCGGCGTGATGGCGCTCAGCGCGATGCCCGAACTCGACGGGGTCGTGCACCGGTTCATCGAGGTTGGCGACGGTGTCACGATTCATGTAGCCGACGCAGGCGCCCCCAACTCTGTGACGGTGATGCTTATCCATGGGTTCCCACAGAACTGGTGGCTGTGGCATCAGCTGATTCAACCGCTGACCGAGGATGGGTTGCGGGTGCTTTGTCCTGACTTGCGCGGTGCCGGTTGGAGTTCGGTGCCCCGCGGCCGGTACTACAAGTCCGATATGGCGGACGATCTCGCGATCGTGCTCGAAAGGCTTGACACGGGACCGGTGCATCTCGTTGGCCACGACTGGGGAGGACCGGTCGCATTCCTTCTGATGCTGCGGCATCCCAAAATGGTCCGCGGCTTCTTCGGACTCAATACGGTTGGACCTTGGTATGTGATTGACGACGCGTTCCTGCGCGGTCTGTGGAGCCTGTGGTACCAGCTTGCTTTGTCGTTGCCAGTTCTCGGCCAACGGTTGATCGGCGACAGCAAGGGGCGCTTCCTGGCAATGTTAAGCCGTTGGCTCGGCGCGGGATTCGTCCCCGAGGACATGCCGCTCTATATTCAGCTGATGGGCGACCCCAGTCGCGCGCTGGCCGCGTCGCGCTGGTACCGCACCGCCCAATGCCGGGAAATCCCGCGCTGGCTTCGTGGTCAGTACGCACAGTGTCGCATCGATGTGCCGGTGCGGCTATTGCGTGGAGCCAAAGACCCGGTGATTACGTCGACGCTGCTGCGTGGCTACAACAGCCGAATGTCCGACCTCGAGGTTGAAACCATCCAGGACGCCGGCCACTGGATCGTCGAGGAACGACCCGAACTTGTGCTGCAACGGCTGCGCACCTTTGTTCTCGAGACGAGTTAGCCACGAGATGAAACATTTTTATGGTATCGGACCGCGGTCCTCGCGGATCGCGGAATCGGCCTTAGTGCGCAACGCATTCGGTTCAGTTCTGAACGTCGGTGTCGATCATATTTACTCCCCGTAAGCGGGCGGAATCGTAATGCGTCTGGAGGTTTCGATACCCAGATATGTCGTGCAGGTCGTGGTCACGAGCCAGCCTCGCCGCCCCAGCGAAATGAGAATCGTGTGCGCAGCACTGATGGTGGCCAGAAGGCGTCCGAGATGATCGAGTGGACAGTCAAACCGTCTCGGCTGCATGAGCAGATAGCGAACTGTATGGCCCCGTGTCGAGTTGCGGCTGACCGAATGGCTCGAGACCATTGACTCCGCGACCGCGCGGCGCGTCGCCGTGCGGACCATGGCCGGCCTGCAGAGCGTGATCGAGGCGGTGGTGGGGTAGCGAGCTTCGCTTCCCGGCTGCCGCGGCGCGTGCGGCGGCTTCGCCAATACCGTTGGTACGCATAGCGTTAAGCCGCATGAATGCCACGCAACACACACTCGACATCGATCTCACCGACGGCCATTTCTACGCTGATGGGCGCGCCCGCGAAGCGTATCGCTGGATGCGCGAAAACCAACCAGTTTGCCGTGACCGCAACGGCCTCGCGGCGGCTGCGACGTATCGGGCGGTCCTCGACGCCGAACGCAATCCGCAGCTATTTTCCAATGCCGGCGGAATTCGGCCGGCGTACCCACCGATGCCCTACATGATCGACATGGACGACCCGGACCACCTCCTGCGCCGCAAGCTGGTCAGCGCGGCATTCACCGGAAAGCGGGTAAGGAACAAGGCGTTGCCCATCATCAGGATGTGCGACGCGCTGATCGACGCTGTCTGCGAGTCGGGGCACTGTGACTTCGTCCGTGACATCGCCGCGCCGCTACCGATGGCGGTGATCGGCGACATGCTCGGCGTGCTGCCCGACGAGCGCGCCACACTGCTGAAATGGTCCGAAGAGCTGGTGGGCGGTCCCCGGTCGCCGGACGACGAGGCATCCGTGCAGGCGGTGATGGAGGCGTTCGCCGCCTACACGGCGTTCGCCAAGGACGCCGTCGTCAAACGCCGGATGGAGCCCACCGACGACCTGTTCAGCGTGCTCGCGAATGCCGAAGTAGACGGACGGAGGATGTCGGACGACGAAATCATCTTCGAGTCACTACTGATCCTCATTGGCGGGGACGAGACCACCCGGCACACGCTCTCCGGCGGAATCGAACAGTTGCTGCGCAACCGCGACCAATGGGAAAGGCTGCGCCGCGATCGAAGCCTGCTGACCGGAGCCGTGGAGGAGATGCTGCGCTGGACCTCGCCGATCAAGAACATGTGCCGCACCCTGGCGGCGGCAACCGAGTTCCACGGCACCCGGCTGAGCGTCGGCGAAAAAATCCTGCTTCTGTTCGAGTCCGCGAACTTCGACGAGACAGTGTTCGAGAACCCAGACGAATTTCGCATCGACCGCCAGCCGAATAATCACCTGGCATTCGGCTTCGGCACCCATTTTTGCCTGGGTAACCAGCTGGCGCGGTCGGAACTCTCGTTGATGGTCGCGCGCGTGCTGGACCGGCTGCCCGACCTGCGGCTTGCCGATGGCGTCGAAGTGCCGCTGCGCCCGGCGAACTTCGTCAGTGGGCCCGAGTCAATGCCGGTGATCTTCACGCCGTCGAAACCCATTGGCCCGCGATGATGGAAGCCACGCGTGGCGGCCTAGCTCCCGGCCGCATAGCTGTCACACCCACCCGCCACACTGACGCCATGCTCGACCTGTTCCTGCCGGCCGAATGCGGCGGTTGCGGGGCGCCGTCGACCCGCTGGTGCGACGCGTGCGCCGCCGAGCTGTCGGTGCCGGCCGACCAGCCGCATGTGGTGACCCCGCGCATCGACCCGGAGGTCCCGGTGTTCGCGCTCGGCCGCTACGCCAACGCGCGCCGGCACGCGATCCTGGCGCTCAAGGAGCGGGGCCGGGCGGACCTGGTCGAACCGCTGGCGCGGCCCCTGGCCGTCGGCGTGCACCGGTTGCTGTCGTGGGGGATCGTGCCCACCCCGCTGACCGTCGTTCCCGCGCCCACCCGGCGCTCGGCCGCGCGGCGGCGCGGCGGTGACCCCGTCGCCCGGCTGGCGCGCGCCGCGGTGGCGCGGCATCCGGAGATCGCCGTCGTCGCGGCGTTGCGGCTCAAGGCGCTGACCCGTGACTCGGTGGGCCTGGGCACGGCCGCGCGCGAGCGCAACATCACCGGCCGGGTGGTGTTGCGCGGCCCACCGCCGCGCACCGAAGTCATGGTCGTCGACGACATCGTCACCACCGGTGCGACCGCGCGCGAGTCGGTGCGCATCCTGCACGCCGCCGGGGTCCGGGTCGCCGCGGTGCTGGCGCTGGCCGCCGTGTGAACCTCACCGCCCCCAGGCCGAGCCCGTGAGCCGGCCAAGAGGTTGTGAAGAACTCGCAACAGCCGGACCAAATTAGTGGCTCGGCAGGCGAACACGAGCTAACGTCGAGAACAACGAAGAACGACTCATCGGTCTGACTCACTGGTCGCGATTTTCCAGGTGGGACCCATCCGCGGGAAGGGGTGAGTAATCGACACCTTGCACCGGCGGGCAGCCTGCGGCGGTAGCCAGTCTCGAACCGCTCTCACCTCGTCGGCGCATCAAGCAGCCGGGCACGCAGGGCGCGTGCGACGTGAAAAGAGAAACGAGTTGTCACGTATGTCAAGGCTATCCGTGGATTCCGGTCAGATTCTGGACCAACCGCCCATCACCGATGAGCAAGCCCCACCGACAACCACCGCCGATGTTGTGTTCAAGGGCCGCAACGTTGAAATCCCCGATCATTACCGTCTGTACGTCTCGCAAAAACTCGCCCGGCTCGAGCGGTTCGACCGCTCCATCTATCTCTTCGATGTCGAGCTCAAGCACGCGCCCAACCGGCGCCAGCGCAAATCCTGTCAGCGCGTGGAGATCACCGCCCGCGGCCGCGGCCCGGTGACCCGGGCGGAGGCTTGTGCCAACAGTTTCTACGCCGCGTTCGAGTCCGCGGTCGACAAGCTGGAGAACCGGCTGCGCCGCGTCAAGGACCGTCGCAAGGTCCACTACGGGGACAAGACCCCGGTGTCACTGGCCGCGGCCACCGCGGTGCCACCCGTCCCGCCGGACAGCGCGCCGCAGCCCGCGCCCGCCGAGCGCGACGGCGTGGAACCTGACCACGAGCCCGGGCGGATCGTGCGGACCAAGGAGCACCCGGCGACGCCGATGACGGTCGACGACGCGCTCTACGAGATGGAGCTGGTCGGACACGACTTCTTCCTATTCCACGACAAGCAGACCGAACGGCCCAGCGTGGTCTACCGGCGGCACGCCTACGACTACGGCCTGATCAGGCTGTCCTGACGGGGCTGGTTGGGCGGCGACCCGCTACGCCCGGCGTTGCCGCGCTTGCGATCGCCGCTACGGCGGTACCCACGGGGTCGTCGCCTACCATGGGAGTCGCTCAAGAAAAGACTCCTACCAACAGGGGCACATCCCAAAAGGGGACAACACCGTGCTGTCGAAGTTGCTGCGCCTTGGCGAAGGTCGCATGCTCAAGCGTCTCAAGCGGGTGTCTGACTACGTCAACACCTTGTCCGACGAGATCGAGAAGCTCACCGACGCCGAGTTGCGGGCCAAGACCGACGAGTTCAAGAAGCGGCACGCCGACGGCGAAAGCCTCGACGACCTGCTGCCCGAGGCGTTCGCCGTCGCCCGCGAGGCCGCGTGGCGGGTGCTCGACCAGCGGCACTTCGACGTGCAGGTGATGGGCGGTGCCGCACTGCACTTCGGCAACGTCGCCGAGATGAAGACCGGTGAGGGCAAGACCCTGACCTCGGTGCTGCCGGCCTACCTCAACGCCATTGGCGGTAAGGGTGTGCACGTCGTCACCGTCAACGACTACCTGGCCAAACGTGACAGCGAGTGGATGGGCCGCGTGCACCGCTTCCTCGGCCTCGAGGTCGGGGTGATCCTGGCCCAGATGACGCCGGACGAACGCCGGGTCGCCTACAACGCCGACATCACCTACGGCACCAACAACGAGTTCGGCTTCGACTACCTGCGTGACAACATGGCGCATTCGCTCGACGACCTGGTCCAGCGCGGGCACAACTTCGCCATCGTCGACGAGGTCGACTCCATCCTGATCGACGAGGCCCGCACCCCGCTGATCATCTCGGGCCCCGCCGACGGCGCCTCCAACTGGTACCTCGAGTTCGCCCGGCTGGCGCCGCTGATGGAGAAGGACACCCACTACGAGGTGGACCTGCGCAAGCGCACCGTCGGCGTGCACGAGCTGGGCGTGGAATTCGTCGAGGACCAGCTCGGCATCGACAACCTCTACGAGGCCGCCAACTCGCCGCTGGTCAGCTACCTCAACAACGCGCTGAAGGCCAAGGAGCTGTTCAACCGCGACAAGGACTACATCGTGCGCGACGGCGAGGTCCTGATCGTCGACGAGTTCACCGGCCGCGTGCTCTACGGCCGCCGCTACAACGAGGGCATGCACCAGGCCATCGAGGCCAAGGAGCACGTGGAGATCAAGGCCGAGAACCAGACGCTGGCCACCATCACGCTGCAGAACTACTTCCGCCTCTACGACAAGCTCGCCGGCATGACCGGTACCGCCCAGACCGAGGCGGCCGAGCTGCACGAGATCTACAAGCTCGGCGTGGTGCCGATCCCGACCAACAAGCCGATGATCCGCGCCGACCAGTCCGACCTGATCTACAAGACCGAGGAAGCCAAGTACATCGCGGTGGTCGACGACGTCGTCGAGCGCTACGAAAAGGGCCAGCCGGTGCTGATCGGTACCACCAGCGTGGAGCGCTCGGAGTACCTGTCCCGTCAGTTCCAGAAGCGCCGCGTGCCGCACAACGTGCTCAACGCGAAGTTCCACGAGCAGGAGGCGACCATCGTCGCCGTCGCCGGCCGCCGCGGCGGCATCACCGTCGCGACCAACATGGCGGGCCGCGGAACCGACATCGTGCTCGGCGGCAACGCCGACTTCCTCACCGACCAGCGGCTGCGCGAGCGCGGCCTCGACCCGGTCGAGACGCCCGAGGAATACGACGCCGCCTGGCACGAGGAACTGCCGAAGGTCAAGGAGGAGGTCGCCGCCGAGGCCGCCGAGGTGATCGAGGCCGGCGGCCTGTACGTGCTGGGCACCGAGCGGCACGAGTCCCGGCGCATCGACAACCAGCTGCGCGGTCGCTCCGGCCGGCAGGGCGACCCGGGCGAGTCGCGGTTCTACCTGTCGCTGGGCGACGAGCTCATGCGCCGGTTCAACGGCGCCGCGCTGGAGGCGATGCTCAACCGGCTGAACCTGCCCGACGACGTGCCGATCGAGGCCAAGATGGTCACCCGGGCGATCAAGAGCGCCCAGACCCAGGTCGAGCAGCAGAACTTCGAGGTCCGCAAGAACGTCCTGAAGTACGACGAGGTGATGAACCAGCAGCGCAAGGTGATCTACGCCGAGCGCCGCCGCATCCTGGAGGGCGAGAACCTCAAGGAGCAGGCGCTGGACATGGTGCGCGACGTGGTCACCGCCTACGTCAACGGCGCCACCTCCGAGGGCTACGCCGAGGATTGGGACTTGGAAGCGCTGTGGACGGCGCTCAAGACGCTGTACCCGGTGGGCATCGACCATGCGACGCTGACGCGCCGCGACGCCGACGCCGACCTCGACGACCTCACCCGCGAGGAGCTGCTCGAGGCGCTGCTCAAAGACGCCGAAAACGCTTATGCCATAAGGGAAGCCGAGCTCGAGGAGATCGCCGGCGAGGGCGCGATGCGCCAGCTGGAGCGCAACGTGCTGCTCAACGTGATCGACCGCAAGTGGCGCGAGCACCTCTACGAGATGGACTACCTCAAGGAGGGCATCGGGCTGCGCGCGATGGCCCAGCGCGACCCGCTCGTCGAGTACCAGCGCGAGGGCTACGACATGTTCATGGCGATGCTCGACGGCATGAAGGAAGAGTCGGTCGGGTTCCTGTTCAATGTCACCGTCGAGGCGGTGCCCAGCCCGCAGGTCGCGCCGGTACAAGCCCCGGAGGGGCTGGCCGAATTCGCCACCGCCGCGGCCGGCAAGCAGGGCGGCGCGGCGACGGCCGTGCGCGAAGAGGCCCCAACCCAATTGCGCGCCAAGGGCATTGACAACGAAGCGCCGGCCATGACCTACTCCGGACCGGCGGAGGACGGCTCGGCGGCGGTCCAGCGCAACGGCGGCGATTCCAAGACGCCGGCCGGGGTTCCCGGGGGTGCCAGCCGGCGCGAGCGGCGCGCCGCGGCGCGGCAACAGGGTCGCGGCGCCAAGCCACCCAAGTCGGTCAAGCGCCGCTAGCCGCGCGCCCAACCTCGCCAATACGTTTCTCGGCCCGGCAGCAACGCCAATGCCCTAGGCTTAGCAGGCATCGGCTTGTGTGTGGCTACAGTGACGCCGCGCCGGTGAGGGTCGGGAAAGGGGCGAATTCCATGCCCTTCGACGGAGCCGTGTCCCGGACGGACATCCTGGCCGCGCTATCTGTGGCGATCGACCTCGGGCTCGGGCAGCCGACGGATCACATGCTGCGGTCGGCGGCGATGGGCTCGCGATTGGCGATGCGGCTCGGACTCGACGAGCGCGAGCGCGGGACGGTTTTTTACACGGCCCTGGTGATGTGGATCGGCTGTCACGCCGACTCGCACGAGTATGTGCAGTGGTTCGGCGACGACATCGCGGTGCGACATGACAGCCACTACATCGACTGGTCCGGCGCGCCATACCGCCGCTTCCTGATGAGCAATCTGGGCCGTGGGTCGACGTTGCCGAAACGAGCCCGGTTGGCGGCCAAAGTTTTCTGGGACGCACGCGGGAATCTCGGCGGGTTGGTGCACTCCCATTGCCTCTCGGCGGCATTACTCGCCGAGGAGATCGGCCTGGGCGCCGATGTGTGTCAAGCCCTGCCTTATGCATACGAGCGATGGGACGGCAGCGGTCTTCCCGCCGGGGCCGCGGGAAACCAGATACCGATGGCCATGCGGGTGGCGCAGATTTGCGACATCGCCGAAGTGCACCATCGCGCTTACGGCGCCAGCGCTGCGATCGCCGAGATTCGCCGCCGTAGCGGCAAGCAGTTTGACCCGGATATCGTCGCGGTGTTCACCGCGGCCGCCGACGACCTGCTGCTCGAGCACGAAGATGTCTGGTCGACCGCTGCCGACTTGGCTCCGGATCCGGGCGAAGCGCTGAGCGGTCCCGCGCTGGACCGGCTGCTGTGCGCGATGGGTGACTTCGCGGATCTGAAATGCCCGTTCACTCTTGGTCATTCACGCGCCGTCGCGCAGCTGGCCGAGAGCGCAGGGAAATGCGCCGGGCTGGCGCAAGACGAAATCGATATCTTGCGTCGGGCCGGCTACGTTCACGATCTCGGTCGCATCGGGGTGTCGAACCGGGTGTGGGAAAAGCCGGGCGCGTTGACCCACGTCGAACGCGAGCGGGTGCATTTGCATCCCTATCTGACCGGCAGGATTTTGGCCCGGGTCGGCGGACTGAAGGCGGTCCGGGAGGTCGCGGTGAACCATCACGAGCGACTGGACGGCTCGGGCTACCCGAACGGTCTGCGCGGTGATGACCTGTCGGTTCGCGACCGGCTGCTCGCTGCCGCCGAAAGCTATTGCTCCTCAATGGAACCGCGTCCGTATCGCGATGCGCGCGACGAAGCCGCCGCGGCCGGGAAACTGCGAGACGAAGCGGTCCGCGGCCACCTGGACGGCGACGCGGTCGAAGCCGTGTTGCAGGCCGCGGGCCATCGGCCGTCGCGCAGAGCCGCCAGGCCGGCGGGGCTGACCCGGCGCGAGGCCGAGGTGTTGCTCCATGTCGCACAGGGACACTCCAACAAGGAGATCGCCTCGGCGTTGTGGATTTCCGAGAAGACGGTTCGTAATCACGTCGAACACATCTACGCCAAGATCGGGGTCTCGAACCGGATCGGGGCCAGCCTGTACGCGACCCGGCACGGCTTGGCCGGCGGGGCACCCAACTGACCCGTTGCGATGTTTGGGGCGAATGCCCCATGTGCCGGTGAGCGAATCTGGGCGAATATTTCCGCATGATCAGCAATGCCACCGGCCCAGCCGCCGCGGCCGTCCCGTTGGAACCGCAACCGGCGCCGTCGTCGGCGCTGTGGAACCGGGTGCTCACCGACGGCCACGCTTCCCTGGTCAGGGCGAGGCACGCGTTTCGCTACCTGCCCTCGGCGCCGCGATGCAAGCTGTGCAACAACCCGTTCGGTGGACCCGTCGGTCGGCTCTTCGCCGTAGCCGGCTTCCGCCGGTCGCGCAAGAATCCCAACCTGTGCATGCGCTGCTGCGATGCACTGCCGCAAGGCGGAGCCGAGGTCGACATCGCGGTGCTGTTCGCTGATGTTCGCGGCTCCACGGCGCTGGGACACTGTAGGGCCGCCGCGGACTTCGCTGCGGTGCTCAACCGGTTCTATTGTGCCGCAACGCAAACCCTGCTGCGCCATGACGCGGTGATTGACAAACTCATCGGTGATGAAATGATGGCGTTTTTCGTGCAAGGCATCAGCGGCCCCACCTATCGCCAACGGGCCGTCGAGGCGGGCGTCGACCTGCTCGAAGCGGTCGGGTACGGCACTGCGGGTGGACCCTGGCTGGACGTCGGCGTCGCCGTGCACGCGGGTATCGCGTACGTGGGCAACGTCGGCGAGGCCGTCGTCGATTTCACCGCACTCGGTCGTCCGGTCAACGCCGCGGCCCGGATGCAACAACTCGCCTCCGGTGGCGAGTTGTTGATCGCCGGTGGGGTCGCCGACGAAATGACGGCCCACCTGGCGCGGCGCACGCTGAACCTGCGGGGACACGACGAGCCGATCGACGCCTTCGTCCATCAAGCCTGAGCCGGTGCCGTATTCAACCTTGTTGTGCCCCTTGGACTTACAGGCAGCCGATCCCGCGGTCCCGGTGCAGGACCGCGGGCCCGGCGTGGCCGTCATCGCGTGGCTGCACCGGGCCGGGATCGCCGGTCCAGCAACCACGCGGTGGCCAGCGTGAGGACGACGGCGAATGAGGCGAGCGCGATGAGGCTGACCGCGTTGCCGCCCGCAAAGGTCTGCCGGTAGGCGGACATGGCGGGCAACGTGGCGGTGTAACGGTCGAGTTGCAGGTCGCGGCCCAACGCATCGAAGGCGTGCCGGTTGGACAGCACGAGGCTCATCAGGCGCCCGGGCGTGGCCATCTGGTCGACGGGGACGATGGCGCCACCGAACAGCACCTGCGGGAAGCACAGCATCGGCAGGGCAAGGGCCGCCTGCGCGGCGTTGGAGACCGCGGCCGAGGCGAAAAGGCCAAGCGCCAGTGCCGAAATCGCTTCGATCACAATCGTGGTGAACAGCAAGGCGTACACGTGCCACCCGAGCGCGGGGAGCCGACCAAGCGCGCGCAGCACTATCAGCAACACCGCGCTCACTCCGGCCAGAAGCGGAAGCAGCGCCGTCACCTTCGACCCCACATAGGCGCTCACGCTGAGCCCGGCCAGGCGCTCGCGCCGGAAGACGGCCATCTCGCCGACGAGCTGAAGTAGACCGTAGGTCAGCCCGAAGAAGAAGCCGTCGAACGCAATCCAGAACACGATCTGGGCCGGGCCGACGCCGGCGGCGTCACCCGGATCGAAGGCACCCCGTTTGAACAAGGTCGCCATCATTGCGGTCACCAGCACCGGCGAGCCGAGCAGGATCGCCAGGGTGAGCCGATTACGGACGAGAACATCGACGTTGCGCCGGGTCAGCAGCCACCATTGTCGGATCATGCCCGTGCCGTTGGCATTAGGCGCCGCGGCGGCGACTGCCGGACGAGTGAAGCCGGGCCGGGCGTCTGGTGCCTTGCGGCTCTGCGCGAATCGCTCCGCCCAGGTCCGCGGCGCGCGTTCGGCCGCCAGGCGCTCGTACACCTCGGTGAGGTTTTGCACGCCGAAATAGCGGCGGGCCGCGTCCGGGCTGCCGGTGAAGGCCAGATGGCCGTCGCGGGCCAGGAAGACCACCCGGTCGCACTGGTCGATGGCGGCCGGTTCGTGGGTGGTGAGGACGACGGTGACACCGCGCTGGCTGAGCCGGCGCAGCAGCCGCATCACCTCAGCGGCGGTCGAGGGATCGAGCCCGGAGGTGGGTTCGTCGAGGAAGAACAGGCGTGGCCGGGTCAGCAACTCCACCGCGATGCTGGCCCGCTTGCGCTGACCGCCGGACAGCTGACGAACCGGCACGTCGGCTCGATCGGCCAGGTCGAGGCTGTGCAGCGTCTCGTCGACGATCCGTTCCGCTTCCCGTGCGGTGGTGTCGCCGGGAAGCCGCAGTAGCGCCGCGTAACGCAGGGTGCGGCGCAGCGGCATTTCGAGATGGATGATGTCGTCTTGGGGCACGTAGCCGACTTTCGCGACGGCCCCCACGCCGGCGCGACGCGCGACGCCGCCGTGGCGAAGTTCTCCGGTCGACGGAGGTTGCAGCCCGGCGAGGACCTCCAACAAAGTGGTTTTGCCCGCTCCGCTGCCGCCGGCGATGGCGACCAGTTCGCCCGGCTCCACCGACAGCGACATGTTGTGCAGCAGTTGGCGGCCACTGACGCGCCGGCTGACGTCCACGGCGTCGATCCGTGCGCCGTCCGGCACCCGCTCCGGTTGATCACCCAGCAGCGCGATCGCTGGGCATGTCGGTTCGCTCATGATCTGGTCTCCGTACTTTCTCGAGGTTGACCTGTCACCGGTAATCGTCGGTCCACCGCGTGCGCCGCCACATGAGGCGTTTGCCCCAAATGGAGGGCACTATGGCTGAAATTGAGGCACATGCCCTATATGTGTGGGCGTCGACTAGGCGCACAATCAGCTAATGAGGCGTTACCTGACGGTCGGCTACGGCGCCGCCGCTTATCTGCTCTTTCTCGCCGTATTCCTCTATCTCGTCGCGTTCCTGGGCAACTTCTGGGTGCCGCGAACGGTCGATCACGGGCTCTCGGCGCCCGTCGGCCAGGCGGTGTTGGTCAACATGATCCTGCTCGGCGTGTTCGGCCTCCAGCACAGCGTCATGGCGCGGCCGGGGTTCAAGGCGAGGTGGACGCGGCTGGTGCCGCCGTCGATAGAGCGCAGCACCTACGTGATGCTGTCCAACGTCGTGCTGGTGCTGCTCTATTGGCAATGGCGGACGATGCCGGCCGTCCTCTGGAAGGTGGAGCTGCCGGCCGGGCGCCTGGCGCTGTGGACGCTGTTCTGGCTCGGCTGGGCCATCGCGCTGGCGTCGACGTTCATGATCAACCATTTCGACCTGTTCGGGCTCCGGCAGGTCTATTTGGCTTGGCGCGCAAGGCCTTACACCAACCTCGAATTCCGCGTCCGGTTCTTCTACCGCCTGGTGCGCCACCCGCTGATGCTCGGCTTCGTCATCGCGTTCTGGGCGGTACCCACCATGACCGCCGGGCATCTGCTCTTCTCCATCGTGATGACGGGCTACATCCTGATCGCCACGCAATTCGAAGAGCGCGACCTGGTGGCCGCGCTGGGCGATGACTACCGCGACTACCGCCGACAGGTGCCGATGCTGCTGCCGCTGGGGCGCCGGTCGCGCGGTGGCCCCACCCAACCGGCCGAGCTGCACTAACTTTCGGGCGGCAAAAAGATCCGCGCCCGGCGACACCGGCGGCGCGCGACCTGTCAGGATTGACGGTATGGACGTCAAGGAGGTGCTGCTCCCCGGGGTCGGTCTGCGCTACGAATTCACCGATCAGAAGGGCGATCGCATCGGCATCATCGCGCGGCGCAGCGGCGATTTCGACGTCGTCGTCTATGCCCGTGACGACCCGGACGAAGCCAGGCCGCTGCTGCACCTCAGCGACCAGGAGGCCGAAGCCGTGGCCCAGATCCTGGGGGCGCCGCGGATCGCCGAACGGTTCACCGAGCTGGCCCGCGAGATCCCCGGGCTCGAGACGGGCCAGGTGCACATCCTGGCCGACAGCCCGTTCGTCGATCACCCGCTGGGCGACACCCGGGCGCGCACCCGCACCGGGGCATCCATCGTGGCGATCGTGCGTAACGAGGAGGTGCTCGCCTCACCCGGGCCCTCCGAAATGCTGCACGTCCAAGACGTTCTGATAGTCATCGGCACCGAAGACGGAATCGCGGGCGTCGAGAAGATTATCGACAAAGGCTGAGCCGGTGCAGATTTCGGGGACGCTGCTGCTCCAACTCGGCGCCCTCCTGGCCACCCTGGCCGTATTGGGCGCCGCCGCACGCCGATTCGCGTTGTCGCCCATCCCGGTGTACCTGCTGGCCGGCCTGGCCCTGGGCAACGGCGGCATCCTGCCGGTGGCGGCCGGCGGGCAGTTCATCACGACCAGCGCGCCCATCGGCGTCGTGTTGCTGCTGCTGACCCTGGGCTGCGAGTTCTCGGCGGCCGAATTCTCTGCCAGCATGCGCCACCATCTGCCGTCGGCGGCCGTCGACATCGTTCTCAACGCCGCGCCCGGCGCGATCGCCGGCTGGCTGCTGGGGCTCGACGGCGTGGCGATCCTGTGCCTGGCCGGCGTCACCTACATCTCCTCGTCGGGCGTCATCGCGCGGCTGCTCGAGGACCTGCACCGGCTCGGCAACCGGGAGACGCCGGCCGTGCTGTCGGTGCTGGTGCTCGAGGATTTCGCGATGGCCGCCTACCTTCCGCTGTTCGCGGTCCTGGCATCCGGCGGCGGGTGGCTGCACGCCGTCGGCGGCATGGTCGTGGCGGTGGGCGCCCTGGTGGCCGCGTTCGCCGCGTCCTACCGGTGGGGCCACCACGTCGACCGGCTGGTGGAGCACCCGGACTCCGAACAGCTCATGCTGCGGGTGCTGGGCATCACCCTGATCGTGGCGGCCATGGCCGAGTCCCTGCACGCCTCGGCCGCCGTCGGCGCGTTTTTGGTGGGCCTGACCCTGACCGGTGAGACGGCCGAGCGGGCCCGCCAGGTGCTGGGCCCGCTGCGGGATCTGTTCGCCGCCATCTTCTTCCTGGCCATCGGGTTCTCGGTGGACCCGCACGAGTTGGTTCCGATGCTTCCGGCGGCGCTGATCCTGGCCGTGGTGACCGCGGCGACCAAGGTGGCCACCGGGGTGTTCGCGGCCCGGCACGACGGGGTAGCGCGGCGCGGGCAGCTGCGCGCGGGCACCGCGCTGATCGCCCGGGGCGAATTCTCGCTGATCATCATCGGTTTGGCCGGCAAGTCGTTGCCCGCGGTCGCCGCGCTGGCGACGTCCTACGTGTTCATCATGGCGATCGTGGGGCCGGTGCTCACCCGCTACGTCGGCGGCCCGCGGCCGGCCGGCGCCGCACCGGCCTGACCCCGGCCGGGTCAACCCATCCGGTCAGCCCCTCCGGTCAGCCGATGTGCAGGGCCACCACCATCCACCGGGTACTTCCCGCCGCGCTGACCTGTTCGACGCGGCAGGCGATGGCATGGATTCGGTTGCCGCGGCTATAGGAACCGAAGACTTCGGCCGCCGAGTCCGGGTCCCGGTGACCGGCCGCCTGCAGCCGCATGCGGCGCAGCACCGCGGCACCGCGCCGAGCGCCCGCCTGGCCCGCCGCCGAGCGGGCGACCGCGGCCACCGAATCCACCAGGCTCGGGGCCAGCAGCGGATTCAGCTGGACGGCCGGTCGGCGCCGGTCGATGACTTCCAGCACCCGGCGCAGCGCGGCGTCGGCGAAGACGGCCGCCTGACGCAGCCGCGCGGACATGACCGGGTCGCGATCCGATGCGGCCGCCCTGCTGGGCGGGCCGGTATAGGGCCGCGGCGCTGCGTGGGTGCTGCGGCGGCGCAACAGGGGCCGCGAGGGTTGACGGCACTGCGGGGTAGGGTGCGAAACGTCCTGCGTCGGCGGTTCGTAATCGACGACTGGTATGACGGTGAAAGCGTCAGCTGGATTAGCAACCGGATTGGTGTTCAACGCGCACTCTCCAAGTCTTCGGCCGGACCGCAAGCCTGCTGGAGAGGGGCAGACAGTGGTTAGTCAGTGGTCATCATGGCACAACTCGTCCGCACGCGTACCCACGCGGAGTTAGCGCGGCGACGCCCGGTTACCGTGGGCGGGACGGGGCCCCCAGGGCCCGGGGCCCCCGCACACGGGCGACGAACTGACCAGGAGGACAGCGCCGCATGGTGAGTCGCTTGTCCCCGCCGGACGCATCGTTTTTTCGGCTGGAGAACACCGCCACCCCCATGTACGTCGGATCGCTGGCGATCCTGCGCCGCCCCCGTTCGGGCTTGAGCTACGAAACGCTGCTCGCCACCGTCGAGCAGCGGCTGCCGCAGATACCGCGCTACCGGCAGAAGGTGCGGGAAGTGCGGGTCGGCACGGCCCGGCCGGTGTGGCTCGACGACAACGACTTCGACATCACCTATCACGTCCGGCGTTCGGCGTTGCCCTCGCCGGGCAGCGACGAGCAGCTGCACGAGCTGATCGCGCGCCTGGCCGCGCGGCCGCTGGACAAGTCGCGCCCGCTCTGGGAGATGTACCTGGTCGAGGGCCTGTCCAAGAACCGGGTGGCCCTGTACACCAAGTCGCATCAGGCGCTGATCAACGGCATGTCCGCGCTGGAGATCAACCACGTGATCGCCGACCGGACGAAACGCCCGCCACCGTTTCCCGAGGACATCTGGGTACCGGAGCGCGATCCCGGCGACACCCGGCTGATGTTGGGCGCGGTCAGCGAGTGGGTCACCGGCCCGGGCGCCCAGCTGCAGGCCGTCGGCTCGATGATCGGTGGCCTGGTGACCAGCCACACCGAGCTGCTCGACGCCGGTCGCCGGGCCGTCGACTTCGTACGCACCGCGGCCCGACGCGCCGCGCCCAGCAGCCCGCTCAACGCCACCGTGTCACGGCATCGGCGCTTCACCGTCGCCCGCGGCAGCCTCGAGGACTACCGCGCCGTGCGCGCGCGTTACGACTGCGACGTCAACGACGTGGTGCTCGCCGTGATCGCCGGCGCCCTGGGTAACTGGCTGATGTCGCGCGGGGTGGCGGTGTCGCCGACCGCGACCGTGCGGGCGATGGCGCCGCTGCCGGTGTATGACGACGGCGACCTCGACGCCAGCGGCCCCGGTCAGGCGATCAGCCAGGTGATGCCCTTCCTCGTCGACCTTCCGGTGGGCGAGCCCAACGCCGTGGTGCGACTGTCGCAGATCGCCCACGCCACCGAGTCGAACCCGACGGCCGCGCATCTGGTGGACGCCCGGACCATCGTCACGCTGTCGGGTTTTGCCCCACCGACGTTGCACGCCATGGGCATTCGGGTGGCGACCGGTTTCCCGAGCTTCTCCAGGCGAACGTTCAACCTGCTGATCACCAACGCGCCCGGCGCCCAGTCGCAGATGTACATCGCCGGCACCAAATTGCTCGAGACGTACGCGGTGCCCCCGCTGTTGCACAACCAGGCGCTGGCCATCGGGGTGACGTCCTACAACGGCGAGCTGTACTACGGAATCAACGCCGACCGCGAGGCCATGAGCGATGTCGAGCTGCTGCCCGGTCTGCTGCACCAAGCGCTCGAAGAACTGCTGGAGGCTTCCCGGTCCTAGTCGGCGGTGAAAACCCCTGCGTGGGGCTATCATTCGTTGCTGTGAGCACCGCGAAAAGCGACGGAGCGCCGTCGAAGCCGAACAAGAAGAAGTCGGCTTCCCCGCCCGTGCGCAAGATCACCGACGAGGTCTACGAAGCCGAATTATTCCGGCTGCAAACGGAATTGGTGAAGCTGCAGGAATGGGTGCGCTATTCCGGGGCGCGGGTGGTGGTGCTCTTCGAGGGCCGCGACGCCGCGGGCAAGGGCGGTGCCATCAAACGGATCACCGAGTACCTCAGCCCACGGATCGCCCGCATCGCCGCGCTGCCGGTGCCCTCGGATCGCGAACGCGGCCAGTGGTATTACCAGCGCTACATCGCCCACCTGCCCACCAAGGGCGAGATCGTGCTGTTCGACCGGTCCTGGTACAACCGGGCGGGCATCGAGAAGGTCATGGGTTTCTGCACGCCGCAGGAGTACGCGTTGTTCATGCGGCAGACGCCGATATTCGAGCAGATGCTCATCGACGACGGGATACTGCTGCGCAAGTACTGGTTCTCGGTGTCGGAGGCCGAGCAGTTGCGCCGGTTCAAAGCGCGACTGAACGACCCCGTCCGGCGCTGGAAGCTGTCCCCGATCGATTTGGAATCGGTATACCGATGGGAGGATTATTCACGCGCCAAGGACGAGATGATGGTGCACACCGACACCCCGGAGAGTCCGTGGTACGTGGTGGAATCCGATATCAAGAAACACGCGCGACTGAACATGATGGCCCATCTGTTGTCCACGATTCCCTACCGCGAGGTCGAGACGCCCAAGGTCAAGCTGCCCGGGCGTCCCGTCGTCAGCGGCAACTACCAGCGCCCGCCGCGTGAGCTGTCGACGTACGTCGCCGACTACGCGGCCACGCTGATCTAGCCCCCATGACCGTTGTCTATATCCCGGCCACGGTGCCGATGCTGCAGCAGCTGGTCGCCGACGGTTCGTTGTGGCCGGTCAATGGCACGGCGTTCGCGCTGACGCCGACCCTGCGGGAGGCCTACGCCGAGGGCGACGACGACGAGCTCGCCGACGTCGCACTGCGCGAGGCGGCGCTGGCCTCCCTGCGCCTGCTGGCGGCCCAGGGGGCCGAAGCGCCGTCGGAGTCGCCGCCGCCGCGCCGAGCCGTGCTGGCCGCCGACGTCGAGGGCGTCACGTACCGTCCCGACCTCGACGACGCCGTGGTCAGGCTGGCCGGCCCGGTTGCGATCGATCACGTGATCGCCGCCTACGTCGACAACGCCGCCGCCGAATCGGCGGTGGTGCGGGCGATCGAGGCCGTCGACGCCGCCGACCTGGGCGACGAGGATGCCGACCTGATCGTCGGCGACGCCCAGGACCACGATCTGGCCTGGTACGCCAACCAGGAGCTGCCATTTCTGCTGGAGCTGATGTGACGCCGAATGTGAGGCAGTCCTCGCCGCAGCGCTAGCTACGACACCGTAGGTTACGGTACCGTAGGTTTCGTGAAGCACACAGAATCGATCACAATGTGAGCGTCAGTCAGATGCCGCGTAGTGAGCAGGAGCTTCCCCTGGGCAGACGTAACCCATCGATCACGGGCAACGTCGTCGACACCAAGCGACCTGTTGTCGCCGGCGCGGACCGGCATCCCGGCTGGCATGCGCTGCGCAAGCTCGCCGCGCGTATCACCACGCCGCTGTTGCCCGACGATTACCTGCATCTGGCCAATCCGCTGTGGTCGGCGCGCGAACTGCGGGGCCGCATCCTGCAGGTGCGCCGCGAGACGGAGGACTCCGCGACCCTGGTGATCAAGCCGGGCTGGGGCTTCAACTTCGACTACCAGCCGGGCCAGTACATCGGCATCGGACTGCTGATGGACGGGCGCTGGCGCTGGCGGTCGTATTCGCTCACCTCGGCCCCGGCCGGCAAGACCCCGCGCTCGGCGGCCGATCCGGCCCGCACGGTGACGATCACGGTCAAGGCGATGCCCGAGGGATTCCTGTCGTCGCACCTGGTGGCCGGTGTCGAGCCGGGCACCATCGTGCGGCTGGCCGCGCCGCAGGGCAACTTCGTGCTGCCCGACCCCGCGCCGCCATCGATCCTGTTCCTCACCGCGGGCTCCGGGATCACGCCGGTGATGTCCATGCTGCGAACACTGGTGCGCCGCAACCAGATTGGGGACATCGTCCACCTGCACTCGGCGCCCACCGAATCCGACGTGATGTTTCGCGCCGAATTGGCCGCCCTGGCCGACGAGCACCCCGGCTATCGGATGCGGCTGCGCGAGACCCGCAGCCAGGGCAGGCTCGACCTCTCCGTGCTGGACCGCGAGGTGCCGGACTGGCGCGAACGCCAGACCTGGGCCTGCGGTCCGGAAGGCATGCTCACCGAGGCCGAGCGGACATGGTCGGCCGCGGGCATCGGCGAGCAGCTGCACCTCGAGCGGTTCGCGGTGTCCAAGGCCGCACCCAGCGGCGCCGGCGGCACCGTCACCTTCGCCCGCAGCGGGCGCACCGTCGGTGCCGACGCCGCGACGTCGTTGATGGATGCGGGGGAGAGCGCCGGCGTGCAGATGCCCTTTGGATGCCGCATGGGGATCTGCCAATCGTGCGTCGTCGGCCTGGTGGAGGGTCACGTCCGCGATCTGCGGACCGGCCAGGAGCACGACCCGGGGACCAGGGTGCAGACCTGCGTGTCCGCCGCTTCCGGCGATTGCGTGCTCGACATATAAAGGCTACTCACTGGTAACCTACGGCTTCGTAGGTTACGATAGCGTAGGTCTGGAACACGATTACGACTGAACAAACCACCGCAGGGAGATGACGACGATGGCGATCACAGACGTCGACGTATTCGCCCATTTGACGGACGCCGACATCGAAAACCTGGCCGTTGAGCTCGATGCCATCCGCCAGGACGTGGAAGACTCGCGCGGCGAGCGGGACGCCCGCTACATCCGCCGCACCATCGCGGCCCAGCGCGCGCTGGAGGTGACCGGCCGGCTGCTGCTGGCCGCCAGCTCGCGGCGCTCGGCCTGGTGGGCGGGGACGGTGACCCTGGGCGTGGCCAAGATCGTCGAGAACATGGAGATCGGCCACAACGTCATGCACGGCCAGTGGGACTGGATGAACGACCCCGAGATTCACTCCTCGACCTGGGAGTGGGACATGAGCGGGTCGTCCAAGCACTGGCGCTACACCCACAACTTCGTGCACCACAAATACACCAACATCCTCGGGATGGACGACGACGTGGGCTACGGCCTGCTGCGCGTAACCCGCGACCAGCGCTGGAAGCGCTTCAACCTCTTCAACCTGGTGTACAACACCCTGCTTGCGCTGCTCTTCGAATGGGGAGTCGGCCTGCAGCATGTGGAGCTCGGCAAGATCGCCAAGCGGCGGATGGACAACGACGAGGCTCGCCAACGGGTCGACGAGTTCTTGGCCAAGGCCGGTCGACAGGTGCTCAAGGACTACGTCGCGTTCCCGGCGCTGACCTCGCTGTCGCCCGGAGCCACCTACATGTCCACGCTGAAGGCCAACGCCGTTGCCAACGTGATCCGCAACGTGTGGGCCAACGCGGTGATCTTCTGCGGCCATTTCCCCGACGGCGCAGAGAAATTCACCAAGACCGACATGATCGGTGAGACCAAGGGGCAGTGGTATCTGCGTCAGATGCTGGGCAGCGCCAACTTCGAGGCCGGCCCCGCGCTGCGCTTCATGAGCGGCAACCTGTGCCACCAGATCGAGCACCACCTGTATCCCGACCTGCCGAGCAACCGGTTGCACGAGATCTCGGTGCGGGTGCGCCAGGTGTGCGACAAGTACGACTTGCCTTACACCACAGGCTCTTTCCTGTTGCAGTACGCCAAGACGTGGCGCACGCTGGCCAAGCTCTCGCTGCCGAACAAGTACCTGCGTGACGACGCCGACAACGCCCCGGAGACCCGCAGCGAGCGGATGTTCGACGAACTCGAACCAGGGTTCCTGGGCACCGATCCGGCCACCGGGCGCCGTCGCGGCCTCAAGTCCGCGATCGCGGCCGTGCGCGGCTGGCGGAGCGGGAAGCGGGCGGCCGCCGCGCGGCGCGCCGACGACCTGGCAGCCTAGCCGCCGGTCGGGGCGTCCGACCGCGGCAACTGCGCGCGCCGAACATGTTCTCACGGTGAAGATTTCGCTGATTTGCCGCCAGGAATGCACGCTCGGCGCGACCGTTGTGACTAGCCGGTCCGGTAGAAGTCGGCTGCCGCGACCGGGGCAATGCCGAGTTCGCGTGCGACCGCGTCGATCGACTGCTGCGCGACGCGCAGGTCCACCCGGTAGTCGGGGGTGAAGTAGGGCCCGACGTAGCGCTCGTAGTGTCGTTGCGCTTCTTGCGGCGTGAGCCGGTCGAGGAACCAGTTGACGTATTCGACTGCGCGGCTTGGGTGTTCGGCGAGCAGTCGCAGCGCGCGCTGATTGGCCCGGACGAGGGCCCCCAGCGCGGGGCTATCCGGTGGAATGTGGACCGGGTCGACCGCGACGCCCACCGTGGGGATCTGGAAGTGATCGCCGACCCAGGCCAGCAGGTGAAAGCCCTCTTCGGCGGCGACCTGTTCGGGGGACAGCGTGCTGCCCACGTAGGCGGCATCGATCGAACCGTCGCGCAGCCGGCGCAGGTCCATCTGGTAGTCACCGGGATGCCGCACCACGCACTGCAAGTCGCGGTCGGGGTCTAGGCCGTGCTTGCGCAGGACGATCCGGGCGAATGTGCCCGGCGGGTTATCGGCGGCGTGCACGGCCAGGCGGCGCCCGCGAAGATCGGCCATGGACTTGACCTCGGCATTGCCGAGGAACCAAAACAGCGGGCGATCGGTGTTGACGCTCAACGCCTTCCAGCCGATCCCGTCGTTGAGTCGGGACAGCAAGGCCCGACCCAGGCCGATCACCGCGACGTGGCGCAGCCGCTGTGCTTGCCAGCCGACCCCGTCGCGGATGGCGACGTGCACACGATCGATCTGGCATACGTCGGGCGTGGCATTCACGAGGAGCTGATCGCCCACGTCGCCGATCAGGAGG
>NZ_LZMG01000248.1:0-2157 GCF_001673615.1 Mycobacterium sp. 1245499.0 | reverse complement strand
CGACCGCCAGGTGAAGATCCGCGGCTACCGCATCGAGCTCGGCGAGGTCCAGGCCGCGCTGGCCGCGCTGGACGACGTCGAGCAGGCCGTGGTGATCGCCCGCGAGGACCAGCCGGGCGTCAAGCGGCTGGTGGGCTACCTCACCGGCACGGCCGACCCGGGCGAGGCGCGCACCGCGCTGGCCGAGCGGTTGCCGGTCTACATGGTGCCGGCCGCGGTGGTGGCGCTCGACGCGTTGCCGCTGACCCCCAACGGCAAACTCGACGTGCGCGCCCTGCCGGCGGCGGAGTACACCGGCAGCGGATACCGGGCCCCGGCCACCGCCACCGAGCGGGCCGTGGCCGACAGCTACGCCCAGGTGCTCGGCGTGGAGCGGGTGGGCGTCGACGACTCCTTCTTCGACCTGGGCGGCGACAGCATCTCGGCGATGCGCGTGGTCGCCGCGATCAACGCCAGCCTGGGCGTTGACCTGGCGGTACGGGCCCTGTTCGACGCGCCCACGGTCAGGGCGCTGAGCCTGCGGCTGCGGGCCGAGTCGGCGGACGGCGACGACGTCGATCCCGTGCAGATCCTCCGGGAGGGTTCGGGGGTGCCGTTGTTCTGCATCCACCCGGCCGGCGGGGTGAGCTGGCCGTATCGGGTGCTCGGCAAGTACCTGGACCGCCCGATCTTCGGTATTCAGCAAACCCAATCGGCCGATGCAGCCGCCCCGCGGTCGGTCCGCGAATTGGCCGAGATCCACGCCGACCGGATCCAGGACGTCTATCCCGACGGGCCCTACCACCTGCTGGGCTGGTCGTTCGGCGGGGTCGTCGCCCACGAGATCGCGATCGAGCTGCAGCGCCGTGGCCGCGCGATCGGGCGCCTGATCCTGCTCGACGCCCAGCCCAGCATCGACGACGCGATCGCCCTGCCGGAGCACGCCCTGGGCGAGCAGCAGGTGCTCGACGACGTCCTGCGGGCCTACAACATCAGCGTCGACGCGCAGACCGGGCCGCCCACCGACGAGCAACTGGCGGAGCTCCTGCGCGAATCCGGCGTCGCCGACATACCACGGCACCGACGGCTTGTCGATTTGCTGGCCGGAAACCTCAACGACAACATCGAGCTCTACCGGCTGCACGAGCCCCGGCTGTTCGACGGCGACATCTGCGTGTTCTCCGCCGTGCGGGACCAAAGCGACCGCAGTTCGCTGCTGGCCCGCTCCTGGGAGCCCTACGCCTCCGGCGACGTGCTCACCCACGCGGTGGACTGCACGCACAACGAGATGCTGTCCGCCGACTCGGTCGCACGCTACGGGCGCCAACTTTGGCAGCTGCTCCGCGAGGAACGCCGCCGCGAACTGGCCCCGCACGAACGGTTCAACGCGGCGGCCGGTGACGACGAGCCGCCCACCAAGTCATGAGCGGTCTCGCCGGTACATCGCGACGGTGCGATCCAGTTCACACATCCGTCGATCACGGTGATCACCACGGGTCGGCCGCGGCCGTCGGCGGCCCGTTGCAGCGCTTTTGGCGAAGCTCACGCGCGCTTCGATCCGGGCAACGGTAGGGTCGAAGACGTGTGCGGAGTCACCGGGGAGGTCCGACTCGACGGGCAGGCGCCCGACGTAGCGGCGGTCTCAGCAATGGCCGCGGTGCTGACACCACGGGGCCCCGACGCGGGCGGCGCCTGGTCGCAGGGCCGCGTCGCGCTCGGCCATCGGCGCCTGAAAATCATCGACCTGACCGAGGCCGGCGCCCAGCCGATGGTCGATTCGGAGCTGGGTCTGTCGCTGGCCTGGAACGGCTGCATCTACAACTACAAGGAGTTGCGCCAGGAGCTCAGCGGGTACGGCTACCGCTTCTTCTCGCAGAGCGACACCGAAGTCTTGATCAAGGCCTACCACCGGTGGGGCGATGACTTCGTCAGCCACCTGTTCGGCATGTTCGCCTTCGCCGTCGTCGAACGCGACAGCGGGCGGGTGCTGCTGGGCCGGGACCGGCTCGGCATCAAGCCGCTGTATCTGACCGAGGACCTTCACCGGGTCCGGTTCGCGTCGACGTTGCCGGCCCTGCTGGCCGGCGGCGGCGTGGACACCCGCATCGACCCGGTCGCCCTGCACCACTACATGAGCTTCCACTCGGTGGTGCCCGCGCCGAACACCATCCTGCGCGG
>NZ_LZMG01000247.1:0-12868 GCF_001673615.1 Mycobacterium sp. 1245499.0 | reverse complement strand
CCGCCGCCCGGGCGCGCCCTCGCCGACACCGGGAACCCGCAGCGCGCGGGTGGGAAAGGTTTTCGACGGCGGCGCACTGGGTCTGGTCTTTGGCGGGGCCGGCTTGCCGTCCCGTGCCGAGTTCTGTTGCGACGCGGTTTCTTCCGCGTCGATGGACTGACCACCGCCGGGCGGGTCGGGATCGGGTTCGGGGTTGGGGTCGGGGTCAGGGTCGGAACCGGCCCGCGCCAGGGCCTCGTCCAGCTGGTCGCGGTCGATGCCCGGGTCGTCGAACGGGTCGCGGCGGCGCCGATGCGGCAACGCCAGTTCGGCGGCCACCCGGATGTCGGATTCCGCGACGGTGTCCGCGCCGCGCCAGGCGGCATGCGCGACGGCGGTGCGGGCCACCACCAGATCGGCGCGCATCCCGTCGACGTCGAACGCCGCGCACAGCGCCGCGATGCGCCGTAATTCGTTGTCGGGCAACACCACATCGCCGACGAGCGCGCGCGCCGCGGCGATGCGCCGGGCCAGCTCGGCATCGGCGTCGGCGTAGCGCGCGGCGAAACCCTCCGGGTCGGCCTCGTAGGCCATCCGCTGCCGGATGACCTGCACCCGCACGTCGACGTCGCGCGAGGCGTGGACGTCGACGGTGAGCCCGAACCGATCCAGCAGTTGCGGACGCAGTTCGCCCTCTTCGGGATTCATGGTGCCGATCAACACGAACCGGGCCTCATGCGAGTGGGAGATGCCGTCGCGTTCGATGTGCACCCGGCCCATCGCCGCGGCGTCGAGGAGCACGTCGACCAGGTGGTCATGCAGCAGGTTGACCTCGTCGACGTACAGCACCCCGCCGTGTGCCCGGGCCAGCAGGCCCGGCGAGAACGCGTGCTCGCCGTCGCGCAGCACCCGCTGCAGATCCAGCGAGCCGATCACGCGGTCTTCGGTTGCCCCGAGCGGCATTTCGACCAGCCCGGCGTCGCTGCCGGTGGCGTCGGACAGCAATGCCGCGAGGCCGCGCACGGCCGTCGACTTGGCGGTGCCCTTCTCGCCGCGGATCAGCGCGCCGCCGATCTCCGGGCGCACGGCGCACAGCAAGAGCGCCAGGCGCAGCTGATCGTGCCCGACGATCGCGCTGAACGGGTAGGGCTTCACCGTTTTGCCGCCAATCCCGAACCGGGCCGCAGCATGGGCACGTGCGGAACGCCGTCGTCAAGGAAATCGTCGCCGTCGCGCACGAATCCGTGCTGGGCGTACATCTCCGCCAGATACGTCTGCGCGTTGATCCGGCACGGGTAGTCGCCCACCTCGGCCAGCGCCGCGCGCAGTAGCCGGGTGGTGTGGCCCTGACCGCGCGCATTGCGTTTTGTACACAGTCGCCCGATCCGGAACGCCTTTTCACCCCCGGCGTGCTCCTCCATCAGCCGCAGGGTGGAGATCACCTCGCCGTCCGGCGTTTCCAGCCAGAAGTGCCGGGTTTCGGCCAGCAGGTCCCGCCCGTCCAGTTCCGGATAGGGGATCGCTTGTTCGACGACGAATACCTCCACCCTCAGCTTGAGTAACTCGTAAAGTGTTTGAGCGTCAAGATCTTTGGCCCAAATACGTCGCAGTGCTTCTGTCACTGGCGCCGCTCCTCCTCATCGCTTGCGGGAGCTACGCCCGCATCGCTCAACCCCAAAACCCGCGTTCCCCAGGAAAAGACTTCGTCGTACAGCGCCGGCTCATCCGACAGCGTCGCCCCCAGCGACGGGACCATCTCTTTGAGCGCGGGCAGCCACGACTGAAAGCGGGTGGCAAAACAGCGTTCCAGCACACCGAGCATGATCGGCACGGCGGTCGACGCCCCCGGAGAGCCGCCGAGCAGGCCCGCGATGCTTCCGTCGGCCGCACCCACCACCGTGGTGTCGAAGTCGAGCACCCCGCCCTTGCGTTTGTCCCGCCGAATCACCTGCACCCGCTGACCGGCCACCGTCGGCTCCCAATCCGAACCCTGTGCGCCGGGGGCGAATTTGCGCAGCATGCGCAGCCGGTCCGGGACGGACAGCCGCAGCTGGCCGACCAGGTACCTGACCAGCGTCAGCTGCGTGATGCCGACGCCGACCAGGGAGGCCAGGTTGTTCGGCTTGACCGAACGGGGCAGATCGGTGAAGTGGCCGTGTTTCAAGAACTTCGGCGACCAGCCGGCGTACGGGCCGAACACCAGCCACGGCTTGCCGTTGACATAGCGCAGGTCGAGATGCAGCGCACCCAGCGGCGGGGCGCCCGGCGCGGGCGCGCCGTATACCTTGGCGCGGTGCGCGGCCGTCAGCGCCGGGTTGTCGGCGCGCAGGAACCGCCCGCCGATCGGGAATCCCGCGAAACCTCTCACCTCGCCGATGCCGGACTTCTGCAACAGCGGCAGCGCGTCACCACCTGCCCCGACGAAGACGAATTTGGCGTTCAGCCGGTGCTTTTCGCCGGTGCGCCGGTTGCGGACCAGCAGCGTCCAGGTGCCGTCGGGCTGGCGGGACAGGTTGCGGACCTCGTTACCGAACAACGCGGTCGCGCCGCTGCGCACGCAGAACCCGACGAGTTGTCGTGACAGGGCACCGAAGTCGACGTCGGTGCCGTGGGCGGCCCAGTTCAGCGCCGTCGGTTCGGAGAAGTCGCGCCCGGCGGACATGAACGGTAGCCGGCGGGCGAACTCACCGGGGTCCTCGATCAATTCGATGCCGGCGAACAGCGGGTTGGGCGCCAGGGCCCGTTGCCGTCGCCGGAGGTAGTCGACGCGCTGCGCGCCGCGCACGAAGCTCGCGTGCGGGATCGCGGTGAGGAATCCTCGGTCGGTCAGGATGCCGTTCTCGACGGCGTAGGCCCAGAACTGGCGGGTCACCTGGAATTGCTCGTTGATGCGCACCGCTTTGCTGATGTCGATCGAGCCGTCGGCGCGCTGTGGCGTGTAGTTCAGCTCGCACAGCGCCGAATGCCCGGTGCCGGCGTTGTTCCAAGGGCTGCTGCTCTCGGCGGCGACGGCGTCCAGGCGCTCCACGAAGGTCATCGACCAGTCCGGCTGCAGGCGGCGCAGCAACGCTCCCAGCGTCGCGCTCATGATGCCTGCGCCCACCAGCACGACGTCCGTCCGCGTGGTTGTGGCTAGCGCTGACACCGGCTTGCTGGTCCTTCCCTTGACTGGGCCGATCCTCAGGTTATCCCGAGGCCATGTCGCCGCGAACGGCGTGCGGCACCCCGTGGCCAGCAAAAGCTCTAAGCTGGCTTGGTGAAAGGCGGGGCGACTGGCGGGGTGACCGGCGAAGCGACCGGCTGGGTGCCCGATGTCCTCCCCGGTTATTGGCAGCGCACCATCGTCCTGGGGTCCGATCCTGCCGGCGAGGGTGACATCGTCGCGACCCTGATACGGCGCGGCCCCGAGTCCCGGCAGTCGGGCCGGCGGCCTGATGGGCGCGCGGTGCTCGCGGTGCACGGTTACACCGACTACTTCTTCCACACCGAACTGGCCGACCATTTCGCGGCCCGTGGCTTCACCTTCTACGCGCTCGACCTGCACAAGTGTGGGCGGTCGCGGCGCGACGGCCAGACGCCGCACTTCATCACCGACCTCACCAACTACCAGACCGAACTCGACCAGGCGCTGGCCGCGGTCGCAGAACACGGCCAGGTGCTGGTGTACGCGCATTCCGCGGGTGGGCTCATCGTGTCGCTGTGGCTGGACCGGCTGCGCCGACGAAACCCGGCCGCCCACGCGGCCGTTCGCGGCCTGGTGCTCAACAGCCCGTTCTTGGAGTTGCCCGGGCCGCCGATCCTGCGGCATTCCGTGACGGTGGCGCTGATCGCGGGCCTGTCCCGGGTGCGGTCCAAGGGGGTGGCCCGCTCGCCGGGTGAGGGTGGCTACGGCACCACGTTGCACCGCGACTACGGCGGCGAGTTCGACTACGACCTGCAGTGGAAACCGGTCGGCGGCTTCCCGATCACCTTCGGTTGGCTGCACGCCATCCGCCGCGGCCAGGCCCGGCTGCATCGCGGCCTGGACGTCGGTGTGCCCAACCTGATCCTGCGCTCGGACCACAGTGTGCACGAAAGCACCGATTCGGCGGCCATGCAGCGCGGCGACGCGGTCCTCGACGTCACCCAGATCGCCCGCTGGGCCGGCTGTATCGGCAACCGCGGCAGCGTAGTTCCGGTGCCCGACGCCAAGCACGACGTGTTCTTGTCGCTGCAGGGGCCACGCGAAGTCGCCTATCGGGAGCTGGACCTCTGGCTGGACGGCTACCTGCGCGCCGACAACGACGCCTCGGCATCGCTGCGAAAGGGGTGACGGCTTGGAGACTTACGACGTCGCGATCATCGGAACCGGTTCTGGCAACAGCATTCTCGATGACCGGTTCGCCGAAAAGCGGGTGGCGATCTGCGAAGAGGGCACGTTCGGTGGCACCTGCCTGAACGTCGGGTGCATCCCGACGAAGATGTTCGTCTACGCCGCAGAGGTAGCCCAGACCATCCGGGGCGCGGCGCGTTTCGGCATCGACGCACGCATCGACCAGGTGCGCTGGGACGACATCGTCTCGCGCGTCTTCGGGCGCATCGACCCGATCGGGGTCAGCGGTGAGGATTACCGGAACGCCGCACCCAACATCGATGTCTACAAGCAGCACACCCGATTCGGTGGCGTGCAGGCCGACGGCCGCTACCTGTTGCGCACCGATGCGGGCGACGAATTCGCGGCCGACCAGGTGGTGATCGCCGCCGGGGCACGAGCGGTGGTGCCCCCGGCGATCCTCGAGTGCGGCGCCCGCTACTACACCAGCGACACGATCATGCGAATCTCGGAGCTGCCCGAGCATCTGGTGATCGTCGGGGGCGGCTTCGTGGCAGCCGAATTCGCCCACATCTTCTCCTCGCTGGGCTCGCGGGTCACCCTGGTGATCCGGGGCTCTGCCCTGCTGCGGCATTGCGACGACATCGTGTGCAAGCGCTTCACCCGCATCGCGTCGAGCAAATGGGAGCTGCACACCCACCGCAACGTCGTGGGCGCCGAGAACGAGGGCTCGGACGTCGCGGTGGAACTCGACAACGGGCACACGGTGCACGCCGACGCGCTGCTGGTGGCGACCGGGCGGGTCTCCAACGCCGATCGACTCGACCTCGAGCAGGCCGGTGTCGCCGTCGAGGACGGCCTGGTGGCCGTCGACTGTTACCAGCGCACCACGGCGCGTGGCGTCTTCGCCCTCGGCGACGTCTCCTCGCCGTATCAGCTCAAGCATGTCGCCAACCACGAGGCGCGCGTCGTGCAGCACAACCTGCTCTGCGACTGGGACGACACCGACGCGATGGCACTCACCGACCACCGCTACGTGCCGTCGGCGGTGTTCACCGATCCGCAGATCGCCTACGTCGGGCTGACCGAAAACGAAGCCATCGCACAGGGTTTCAAGATCTCGACCAAGATTCAGGACTACGCCGACGTCGCCTACGGCTGGGCGTCGGAGGACACCACCGGAATCGTCAAGCTCATCGCCGAGCGCGGCACCGGGCGGCTGCTGGGCGCGCACATCATGGGAACCCAGGCATCGTCGATCATTCAGCCGTTGGTCCAGGCCATGAGTTTCGGACTCACCGCGGCGGAGATGGCCCGCGGCCAGTACTGGATCCATCCGGCGCTGCCCGAGGTGGTGGAGAACGCCCTACTGGGCCTGCGCTGACCTCAACGCCGGCGCGAGCGCGCGTCGCCCTCGTCGTCCTGGCACTGCGGGCACAGGCCGTGCAACGTCAGCCCCGCCGCCTCCGAGAGCGCGAAGGAACTGCCCGCCATCGCGTGCTCGAGCGCCGAACTCAGCTGCCGGGCGGGCACCTCGATGATGGTGCCGCAGTTCGTACATACCGCGTGATGGTGCGGCGCGGTGGCCAGCCCGTAGGTCGTCACGCCGCCCTCGAGCGTCAACGCGTGCAACACCCCCTGATCGACCAGCGTCGTCACCGTGCGGTAGACGGTCGCCACGTCGGGCGCATGGGTGCCGGGCGGCAGGCATTCGCGCAGCCGCTTGTCGATCTCGGCCACCGGCAGGTGACCGTTGACGGGCTCGAGCACCGCCAGCACCTGAATTCGCGAGGCCATCCGCCGCAGCCCCCGAGCGCGCAGCAGATCGCCGATCCGCTCGGTGACCGACGCATCCAGTACCGACGGGTTGGGCGTCACCGGTTCAGTGTCGTCCCCATGCGGCCGGATCGCCAGTCCCGGGCGCGATCGGCGGCACGCGAATTCCTGCGACTCACTTGCATCTGGCGAGCCGCGGTACTTACAGTCGTGCCGGTTGTCTCAGCCGATACCGCAAGGACGCGCCGGAAGGACCCCAGTGGCCAGCACCGAGATCGACCGGCGGCCGTCACGGACGAGCAGGCTTCGCGGCGCCCTGACGCGGGCGGAGCGGTGGCGGCTGGCGACGATGCTGGCGGTGATCGTCGCGCTACACCTGCTCGGCTGGCTCACCATGATTCTGCTCGTGGCACCGGCCCAATACAGCTTGGGCGGCAAGGCATTTGGTGTCGGCATCGGACTGACGGCCTACACCCTGGGCATGCGGCACGCGTTCGACGCCGACCATATCGCCGCTATCGACAACACCACCCGCAAGCTGATGAACGATGGGCAACGCCCGCTGGCGGTGGGCTTCTTCTTCTCCCTGGGCCACTCCACCGTGGTGTTCGGGCTGGCCTTGCTGCTGGCGTGCGGGGTGAAGGCGGTCGTCGGCCCGGTCGAGGACGACTCCTCGACGCTGCACCATTACACCGGGCTGATCGGCACCAGCGTCTCGGGCGTGTTCCTCTACGCCATCGCGCTGCTCAACCTCATCGTCCTGGTCGGCATCCTGCGGGTGTTCACCCGACTGCGGCGGGGCGAATACGATCCCGACACCGACGCGGCCGAACTGGAACGGCAACTGGGCAACCGTGGGCTGATCAACCGGTTGCTCGGCCGCTTCACCAAGTCGATCACCAAGTCCTGGCACTGCTATCCCGTCGGGCTGTTGTTCGGGCTTGGTTTCGACACCGCCACCGAGATCGCCCTCCTGGTGCTGGCCGGCACCAGCGCCGCGGCCGGGCTGCCCTGGTACGCCATCATGTGCCTGCCGGTGCTGTTCACCGCGGGCATGTGCCTGCTGGACACCATCGATGGCTCGTTCATGAATTTCGCCTACGGCTGGGCCTTTTCCAATCCGGTGCGCAAGATCTACTACAACATCACCATCACCGCGCTGTCGGTGGCCGTCGCGTGGGTGATCGGCAGCATCGAACTGCTCGTCCTGTTCGCCGACCAGTTCGGTTGGCGGGGCGCGTTCTGGAGCTGGATCGGCGGGCTGGACCTCAACGCGATCGGCTACATCGTCGTCGCCATGTTCGTCGCCACCTGGGCGGTGGCCCTTCTCGTCTGGCGCTACGGACGCATCGAAGAGAAGTGGACCTCCTGAGTCGACCAAGAGCCCGACCGCAAATCGCCGTTCGGGTGTAGAACAGTGCTCATGGGCTCGTTGGCCTGCGCCCGGCTCGCGGATCGCCGGTGATCGGCGATGCACGAGCTGTCGCTGTGTGAAGCGATCGCCGGTGTGGTCAGGGATCACGCCGCCGGCCGCCACGTCGACGTGGTGCGGGTGCGGGTCGGTGCGCTGCGCCAGGTGGTGCCCGAGTCGCTGTCCTTCTGCTGGACGCTCGTCCGCGACGCCGAGGACATGCCGGACGCCGAACTCGAACTCGAATGCGTCGGCGCCGAAGTCCGGTGCCGCGCCTGCGGCGGGCAGTCCGAGATCACCTCGCCCTGGTCGATCTGGTGTCCGCGGTGTGACAGTCCCGACGTCGAGGTGCTGCGCGGCGACGAATTCCTGGTGACCTCGCTGGACGTGTCATGAAAAAGATGTCTCGTGAAAGGCGTTGACGATGGGTAGATTTCATCGGCACGACGACGGGACCGTGCACACCCACTCCCACGATGACCTCCCGCACGACCACGACCGCGGCGACCACAGCCGCTATCAGACCGGCGGCCAGCGCGTCGAGGTGCTGGAGGCGATCTTCGCCGAGAACGACATGCGGGCCGACGCCAATCGGGCGGCGTTCGAGCGCAACGGGGTACGCACCCTCAACCTGATGAGCTCCCCGGGCTCCGGCAAGACCACCATCCTGCAGGCCACCCTCGACGAACTCGCCGGCGACCTGGCCATCGGGGTGATCGAGGGCGATATCGCCACCGACCTGGACGCGGCCAAGCTCAGGGGCCGCGGCGCCCAGGTGTCACTGCTCAACACCAGCAACGGATTTGGTGGCGAGTGCCACCTCGACGCGCCCATGGTCAACCGGGCACTGCGCGGCCTCGACCTGGCCGCGCTGGATTTGGTGGTCATCGAGAACGTCGGCAATCTGGTCTGCCCGGCGGAATTCGACGTCGGCGAACACGCCAAGGCCATGGTCTACTCGGTGACCGAGGGCGAGGACAAGCCGCTGAAGTATCCGGTGATGTTCCGGTCGGTCGACGTGGTGCTGCTGAACAAGATCGACCTGGTGCCCCACCTGGACGTGGACGTCGACAGCTACATCGCCCACGTCCGCAAAGTCAATGCGACAGCGTCGATTTTGCCGGTCAGTGCCCGCACCGGCGATGGTATGGCCGCGTGGTTCGGCTGGCTGCGGCGCTTCGCCACGGATGAGGACTGAACGGCGCCTCCGCCCGCGCACTCCTGCGAAACGTTCGCAGGAGCAGCGCCCCGTTTCGACGCAACCGTCGCGGCGGATCAGCTAAGCGCGACAAGGCTTTTCACCACTGTACAACACGTGCCTACTAATCAGTAATGTCGAACCGTTGACAACGCCCAATAGCGGGAGTAGACCCAAAAAATAGCGCTGCGCAAGTGGGCCGACGGTCGACTCCGGCGGCGCCAGGAGCCCCAGCCCGGCTCCGGAAAGCTGCAGCATGCCAACGGAAGCAGCAGTCAAGGCAGAACAAACATTGATCCATGTTCTATGGATAAACGCGGGCCTCAGTTGTGACGGCGATTCGGTGGCATTGACTGCTGCCACCCAGCCCAGCGTCGAGGAGATCGCCTTGGGAGCGTTGCCCGGACTCCCCCAGGTCGCGGTGCACTGGCCCCTGATCGACTTCGAATGCGGACCCAACGGAGGCGCGGACGACTTCCTGGAGTGGTTCTTCAAAGCCGATCGCGGCGAGCTGGAACCCTTTGTTCTCGTGGTCGAAGGCTCCATCCCGAACGAGAAGATCAAGGACGAGGGCTATTGGTGCGGCTTCGGCAACGACCCCGCCACCGGGCAGCCGATGACCACCAGTGAGTGGCTCGACCGGTTGGCGCCCAAGGCCACCGCCATCGTGGCGGTGGGGACCTGTGCCACCTACGGGGGCATCCACGCGATGGCCGGCAACCCGACGGGGGCGATGGGCGTGCCGGACTACCTGGGCTGGGACTGGAAGAGCAAGGCGGGCATCCCGATCGTGTGCGTGCCGGGCTGCCCGATCCACCCGGACAACCTGTCGGAGACGTTGACCTACCTGCTGTACATGGCGACCGGTCAGGCACCGATGATCCCGCTCGACGACGCGCTACGGCCACAGTGGCTGTTCGGCAAGACCGTGCACGAGGGCTGCGACCGGGCCGGCTACTACGAGCAGGGCGACTTCGCCACCGAGTACGGGTCGCCGAAATGCATTGTGAAGCTTGGCTGTTGGGGACCCGTGGTCAAATGCAATGTGCCCAAGCGCGGATGGATCAACGGCGTCGGGGGTTGCCCAAACGTCGGCGGAATCTGCATTGGCTGCACCATGCCGGGGTTCCCGGACAAGTTCATGCCGTTCATGGACGAACCGCCGGGCGGCAAGATCTCGAGCACCGCGTCGGGCTTGTACGGAGCCGTGATTCGCAGTCTGAGGGGTATCACGGAACGCACCGTCGACAAGGAGCCGCGGTGGCGCCACAACGGCGACCAACTCACCACTGGAGCGCGCCGCACCTGGTAGGTCACCTACCGGGTCGGTGCGCTCCTTATCCACATTCGTAGCCGAAGAGCCGTCGCCGCATCAGCCGACGCGCAAGCAGCCACAGCGGGAAGAAGTAACGCGATGACAACCATCAGCCCTGAAGCCACCCAAGCCAAGCGGGAACCTGGCCAACTGGTCGACATGGCCTGGGACCCCATCACCAGGATCGTGGGCAGCCTGGGCATCTACACCAAGATCGACTTCGAGAACAAGGAAGTCGTCGAGTGCCACAGCACCTCGTCGATCTTCCGCGGTTACTCGATCTTCATGAAGGGCAAGGATCCTCGCGACGCCCACTTCATCACCAGCCGCATCTGCGGCATCTGCGGTGACAACCACGCCACCTGTTCGTGCTACACGCAGAACATGGCCTACGGCGTCAAGCCGCCGCATCTGGGCGAGTGGATCGTCAACCTCGGCGAGGCCGCGGAATACATGTTCGACCACAACATCTTCCAGGAAAACCTGGTCGGCGTGGACTTCTGCGAGAAGATGGTCTCCGAGACCAATCCGAGCATCCTGTCGCTGGCCGAGAAGACGCCCGCCCCGCACGCGGACGCCCACGGGTACCGGACGATCGCGGACATCATGCGCTCGCTCAATCCGTTCAGCGGTGAGTTCTACCGCGAGGCGCTGGTGGTCAGCCGCTGGACGCGAGAGATGTTCTGCCTGATGGAAGGCCGCCACGTGCACCCGTCGACGCTCTACCCCGGCGGGGTAGGCACCGTCGCGACCGTCCAGCTGATGACCGACTACATGACGCGCCTGATGCGGTACGTCGAGTTCATGAAGAAGGTCGTGCCCATGCACGACGATTTGTTCGACTTCTTCTACGAGGCCCTGCCCGGCTACGAGAAGGTCGGGCTGCGCCGGACCCTGCTGGGCTGCTGGGGCTCCTTCCAGGACCCCGAGGTGTGCAACTTCGAATACAAGGACATGGAGCGCTGGGGCAACGCCATGTTCGTCACCCCGGGCGTGGTGGTGGACGGCAAGTTGGTCACCCATTCGCTGGTGGACATCAACCTGGGCATCCGAATCCTTTTGGGCAGTTCGTATTACGACGACTGGACCGACCAGGAGATGTTCGTCAAGACCGATCCGCTGGGCAACTCGGTGGACCGACGCCACCCGTGGAACCAGCACACCAACCCGCACCCGCAGAAGCGCGACATGGAAGGCGGCAAGTACAGCTGGGTGATGTCACCGCGCTGGTTCGACGGCAAGGACCACCTGGCGCTGGACACCGGCGGCGGCCCGCTGGCCCGGCTGTGGTCGACGGCGCTGGCCGGCCTGGTCGACATCGGTTACGTCAAGGCGACCGGCAACAGCGTCAAGATCAACCTGCCCAAGACGGCACTGAAGGGGCCCGTCGAATTGGAGTGGCACATCCCCAAGTACGGCAGCAACACGATCGAACGTGACCGGGCGCGCACCTACTTCCAGGCCTACGCGGCGGCGTGCGCTTTGCACTTCGCCGAGAAGGCGCTCGAGGAGATCCGCGCCGGGCGCACCAAGACGTGGGAGCGCTTCGAGGTGCCCGACGAGGCAATCGGATGCGGGTTCACCGAGGCGGTGCGCGGCGTGCTCAGCCACCACATGGTGATCCGGGACGGCAAGATCGCCAACTACCACCCGTACCCGCCCACACCGTGGAATGCCAACCCCCGCGACAGTTTTGGCACCCCAGGCCCGTACGAGGACGCGGTGCAGGGGCAACCGATCTTCGAGGAGAACGGCCGGGACAGCTTCAAGGGGATCGACGTCATGCGCACGGTGCGCAGCTTCGATCCGTGCCTGCCATGTGGTGTGCACATGTACCTGGGCAAAGGCAAGACGCTCGACAGACTGCACACGCCCACCCAGTCACCCGCTGCGGAGTGACACATGGCGGAGCCGGGCGCAGCGGGTCGGCACCGTTAAAGGAGTGACGCATGGCGGATCGCCCGGCGAACCCCGAGACCGACACGCAGTGGCGCACAGCTGGCGATCGGATCCAGACACTGCTGGATTCCTGCGCCGCGGGCGGGGCCGCCGCGTATGACCATGCGCAACAACTGGTTCGCGAGGTAGTCGGGCTGTACGGCGCCGGGCTGGAGCGGATCATGCGGATGGCCGCCGAGCCCCGGCCGGACGGGGGGCTGGTCGAGCGGCTGGCCACCGACGACCTGGTGGCCAGCCTGCTCCTGGTGCACGGCCTGCATCCGCACGACGTGCACCGCAGGGTCGCCGATGCGCTGGATCGGGTGCGCCCCTACCTGGGTTCGCATGGCGGCGACGTCGACCTGCTCGAGGTCGTTCCAGGCGAACGCCCGGACGAATTCACCGTGCGGCTGGCGTTCACAGGCAGCTGCAAGAGCTGCCCGTCGTCGGCGGTCACCCTGGAGCTAGCCGTGCAGGACGCGGTTCGCGCGGCGGCGCCGGAGGTCTCCTCGATCGAGGCGGTCGCCGCCGCCGACACGACCGGTCCGGCGGGCGTCATCCCCGCCGAATCGCTACTGGCGCACGTGCATTCGAACGGACATGGACCTACCACCTGGCACGCGGCCCCCGAGCTTGCCGAGCTGCACCCCGGTGACGTCGCGGGATTCGTCATCGACGGCGTGACCCTGCTGGCCTGCCGGGTGGGTGACCGGACATTCGCCTACCGGGATCACTGCCCGGTGTGCGCCGCCTCGATGAAGGGTTCCCAACTGCGCGAGCGGCTGCTGCGCTGCGCGGGCTGCGGGACGGATTTCGACGTCGTCCACGCCGGAACCGCGGCGGTCGACGGTTCGGCCGCTCATCTCGAACCGATTCCCCTGCTGACTCACGACGGCCTGCTGTCGGTGGCGTTGCGGGCCGACGCGATGGGCGCGCCGG
>NZ_LZMG01000246.1:0-14159 GCF_001673615.1 Mycobacterium sp. 1245499.0 | reverse complement strand
GGCGGCCATGGTGGCGGCCCTCGACGACGACGCCCACGAACTGGCACAGCGGCAACGCTATGAGCGCCGCCGCGCGGCCCTGCTGCCCGCCCTGCGCTCGGCCGGCTTCACCGTCGACCATTCCGAAGCCGGCCTGTACCTGTGGGCCACCCGCGGCGAGCCATGCCACGACAGCGTCGCCTGGCTGGCGCAGCGCGGCATCCTGGTGGCCCCGGGTGATTTCTACGGCCCGCGCGGTGCGCGGCACGTTCGGGTGGCGCTGACCGCCGCCGACGAGCGGATCGCCGCCGCCGTGCAACGACTCGCTTAGCGGGCGATCCGGCCCGGCCTTTCCGCACCGCCCGGGCCCCAAGAGAGCGGCGAGCGTGCACAATGCATCTTCAGGCGTTCCACGTTCTCAACCTCGGGTAAGGACGGTGCTCGTGACCACTTCGACCGGCAAGCTGCGCATCCCGCTGTCGCTGGGGGACATCGCCAAGCGGGTGTTCCTGGGCAAGCCGCTGATCACCGAGGACATCGCATCCGAGAAGTTGTCGAATCAGGTTGCGCTGGGGGCTCTTTCGCCCGACGCGGTGTCCTCGGTGGCGTACGGCCCCGAGCAGATCCTGATCGAGCTGTTACCGCATGCGGGGCTGGCCGCCTTCCTGCTGTTGCTGCCCATCACCGGCGTGATCCTGCTGATCCTGGTGCTGGTGGCCGCCTCGTATCGGCAGGTGGTCATGGCCTATACCCGGGCGGGCGGCTCGTATATCGTCGCGCGCGACAATTTCGGACCGCGGGTCGCGCAGATCGCCGCCGCGGCGCTGCTGATCGACTACGTGGTCACGGTCGCCGTGCAGTCGGCCGCGGGGACCGTCGCGGTGGTCTCGGCGATTCCCGCGCTGGGCCCCTACAGCCTCGAACTCACCGTCGCCGTGGTGCTTCTCATCTGCTACGCCAACCTGCGCGGCCTCAAGGAGGCGGGATTGCCGTTCGCGGTGGCGACGTATTCCTTCGTCGTCATGGTCGCCCTGACCATCGTGGTCGGCGTCGTGCGCGCGGTCATCGGAAACCTGCCCATCTACGACCCCACGCATATGGCCGGGACCGTCCCGGTGCACCAGGGCAACGGGCTGGTGCTGGGCGCCACGATCTTGGTGCTGCTGCGTGCGTTCGCCAACGGTGGTTCGTCGCTGACCGGGGTCGAGGCGATCTCCAATACGGTCGAGTACTTCCGAAAGCCCCAGGGGCGCAACGGGCGCCGAGTGCTGACCGCGATGGCCACCATCCTCGGCCTGCTGCTGGCCGGCGTCGCCTACCTGGCCCACGTCACCCACGCCACGCCGTACCTGACCGAGTACCCGTCGGTCCTGTCGCAGATCGGCCGGGCCGTCTTCGGCAACGGCGTTGTCGGCGACGTCTTCTATGTCCTGGTCCAAGCGGCAACGGCTGCCATCTTGTTCACCGGCGCCAACACCAGCTTCAACGGCTTTCCGGCGCTGGCCAGTTTCGTCGCCGACGACCGCTTCCTGCCCAGGCAGCTCACGAAACGTGGTCACCGCCTGGTGTTTTCGAACGGGATCATCACGCTGACGGCGCTGTCGGTCGCGTTGCTGGTGGCCACCGGCGGGTCGGTGAACGCC
This sequence comes from Mycobacterium sp. 1245499.0, assembly GCF_001673615.1. Lineage (NCBI taxonomy): Bacteria > Bacillati > Actinomycetota > Actinomycetes > Mycobacteriales > Mycobacteriaceae > Mycobacterium > Mycobacterium sp. 1245499.0. The sequence goes on along the minus strand of NZ_LZMG01000246.1, from coordinate 12,537 downwards.
CTGGTGCCGTTCTATGCGATCGGGGTGTTCACCGGCTTCTCGATGGCCGGCTACGGCATGACCAAACACCATCTGACGCACCGGGAACCGGGCTGGCGACGCCGGCTGGCGATCAACCTGTCCGCGGCGGTGCTGTCGACGATCGTGGTGGGCATCTTCGCGGTGGCGAAATTCACCGAGGGCGCCTGGCTGGTGGTCATCGTGTTCCCGCTGCTGGTGTTCATGTTGACCCGGCTCAACCGCGAATACCGGGCCGAGGCGGCCATTCTCGAGATGTTCCGCACCGATCGCCCGGAGTTGGTGAAGTACGCGCGGCACCGGGTGTTCGTGTTCGTCGACTCGGTCGATCTGGCGGTGATCGAGGCGCTGCGCTACGGCAGGGGGTTGCGGGCCGACGAACTGATCGCGGTGCATTTCATGGTCGACCCGGCCCACGCGGCGCTGCTGCGAAAGCGTTGGGACCATTTCGAACTCGACACCCCGCTGCGCATCGTGGACTGCCCGGACCGTCGGATCAGCCGCGCCGCGCAGCTGCTGGTCGCCAAGGCGCGTGACGAGAACGCGCGCACCAATGTGACGGTGCTGCTGCCGCGGCGAACCTTCGCCCGGCTACTGGGCCGCGTGCTGCACGACCGCACCGCCGACAAGATCGCGCGAGCGGTCAGCCTGATTCCCGACGCCGCGGCGACGATCGTGCCTTACGACGTCGAATCGCGGATCAGGGAGGCCTACCCCGACACCTTGGAGCAGCGGATCGGGCAGGGGATCGACAAGCTCGAGGCGTGGGTGTCCCAGGACGAAGACCGCAAGGTCGACGCCTACGAACACCCGCAGCGACCGCGATCGGTGGTCATGGTGGCCGGCCTGATCTCGGGGCAACGCGCCAGCGTCGAAGGCCGGGTCAGCGAGGTCGAAGACGTCACCACCCGAGGCCGCACCCACCGACAGATCGTCATCGGGGACAGCACCGGCGAAATGACCGTCACCTTCCGCCCGGGCCACGGCGGCGCCGACATCCAGCCCGGCCAGGTGCTGCGGATCACCGGGAAGGCCCGCCAGACCGGCACCCGGGCCATCTCGATGGTCGATCCGGCCTATCAGGTCATCGAGAACCCCGCGAACGACACCGAGTCCGAAGAGTCCGAAGAGACCAGCGCCACGTAACGACCCGCGGGATCGTGGATTGCCTCGTGCGTGAGTCGGTTTCGATGACCCCGCCCGCCGGCTCTGGACGACGGGTGGCGGCCGGATGTCGCGGCGCCCCGGTGGGCCGGGATGGGCGCAATTACGCAGTCGCGGCGCGGCTTTCGCGGCCCCTCGGCCGTCGCGGTCCGTTTTCGCAAGGCCGACCCGAAATTGTTTACTCCCGCTAAGCTGACCTGGTCCGAAGCTAAACTGACATCTGCATAATAGGCGCCTCAGGGATCGGGCAAGGATAGGGGACTCGCACGTTGCGTGCCGTGAACGCCACACCGGTCGCCGTCATCGGGATGGCCTGCCGGCTTCCCGGCGGGATCGACTCCCCGCACCGCCTCTGGCAGGCGTTGCTGCGCGGTGACGACTTCGTCGGTGAGATTCCCGCCGACCGGTGGGACGCCGACCTGTTCTACGATCCCGAACCCGGCGTGCCCGGCCGATCGGTGACCCGGTGGGGGGCGTTCCTGGACGATGTCGGCGGCTTCGACTGCGACTTCTTCGGGATGACCGAGCGTGAGGCCATCGCTATCGACCCGCAGCACCGCCTGCTGCTCGAGACGTCGTGGGATGCCGTCGAGCATGCCGGCCTGGACCCCGCGTCGCTTTCCCAATCGCAGACCGGGGTGTTCGTCGGCCTGACCCACGGTGACTACGAGCTGCTGTCCGCCGACTGCGGCGCGGCCGAAGGGCCGTACGGATTCACCGGCACGTCCAACAGCTTCGCGTCGGGGCGAGTCGCGTATGCCCTCGGGCTGCACGGCCCGGCGGTCACCGTGGACACGGCGTGCTCGTCGGGGCTGATGGCCGTGCACCAGGCGTGCGGCAGCCTGGGCAGCGGCGAATCCGACCTCACCCTGGCCGGGGGCGTGGTGGTGACGCTGGAACCGCGCAAGTCCGTCACCGGTTCGCTGCAGGGCATGCTGTCCCCGACCGGCCGCTGCCACGCCTTCGATGTGCACGCCGACGGCTTCGTGTCGGGCGAGGGCTGCGTCATGCTGTTGCTCAAGCGGCTCGACGACGCCCAGCGCGACGGCGATCGCATCCTGGCCGTGCTGCGCGGCACCGCGGCCAATCAGGACGGTCGCACCGTGAACATTGCGGCGCCCTCGCCAACGGCTCAGGTCGCCGTCTACCGCAAAGCCCTGCAGCTCGCAGGCGTCGACGCGGCCACGGTCGGCCTCGTCGAGGCGCACGGCACCGGCACTCCCGTCGGCGACCCGATCGAATACACCAGCCTGGCCGCCGTGTACGGCGTCGGCGGTGCCTGCGCCCTGGGATCGGTGAAGACGAATTTCGGCCACCTGCAGTCGGCCTCGGGGCCACTGGGCTTGATCAAGGCGATCCTCGCGCTGCAGCACGCCGTGGTACCGCGGAATCTGCACTTCACCCGGCTGCCCGACGAGATGGCCCGGATCGAGACCAATCTCTTTGTGCCGCAGAGCAATACGCAATGGCCCGGCAAGGAGAACCCGCGCCGTGCCGCGGTGTCGTCCTACGGAATGTCGGGCACCAACGTGCACGCCATAGTGGAACAGGCCCCGAAACAGGCGCCGGCCCAGGCGGCGGACGAACCGCGAGGGCCGCTGCTGTTTCCCCTGTCGGCCACCTCCGCCGAGCAACTGCGCGTGACGGCAGCCCGCCTGGCGGCCTGGCTCGACGAGCACGGCGCTGCCGACGGCGAATGTGGCTCGTTTCTCAGGGATCTGGGCTACACGCTGTCGCGGCGGCGCGCGCACCGCCCGGTGCGTACCGTGCTCTCGGCCGGCACCGTCGACGAGTTGGGCGCCCAGCTGCGCGCGGTCGCCGAGAGCGACATCCCGTACCCACCCGCGGTGGGGCAAGGCGACCGCGGACCGGTGTGGGTCTTCTCCGGCCAGGGTTCGCAGTGGCCGAAGATGGGCGCCGAACTGCTGGCCAACGAGCCGGTCTTCGCCGCGACGATCGCCGCCATCGAACCGTTGATCGCTGCGGAGTCGGGCTTTTCGGTCACCGCGGCCATGTCGGCACCGGAGACGCTGACCGACATCGAGCGGGTGCAGCCAACGCTCTTCGCGATGCAGGTCGGGCTAGCCGAGACGATGAAGTCCTACGGCGTGCGTCCCGGCGCCGTCATCGGGCATTCGCTCGGCGAATCCGCGGCCGCCGTCGTCGCCGGCGGGTTGTCGGTGGCCGACGGTGTGCGCGTGATCTGCCGTCGCTCGAAGCTGATGGCGCGGATCGCGGGCAGCGGCGCGATGGCATCGGTGGAGCTGCCGGGCCAACAAGTGTTGTCGGAACTGTCGATTCGCGGCATCTCCGACGTCGTGCTGTCCGTGGTCGCGTCGCCTACGTCGACCGTAGTCGGCGGCGACGCCCCGACCATCCGCGATCTGGTCGCGGCCTGGCAAGAGCAGGACGTGCTGGCGCGCGAGGTGGCGGTGGACGTCGCCTCGCATTCGCCGCAGGTGGACCCGATCCTCGACGAGCTGGTCGAGGCCCTCGCCGGCCTGCAACCGATGACGCCCGAGGTGCCCTACTATTCGGCGACGCTGTGGGACCCGCGCGAGCGGCCCTCGTTCACCGCTGACTACTGGGCCGAAAACCTGCGCTACACCGTGCGATTCGCGGCCGCCGTGCAGGCCGCCCTCAAGGACGGCTTCCGCGTCTTCGGTGAGCTGGCGCCGCACCCACTGCTGACGCACGCCGTCGAGCGGAACGCCGGCAGCCTGGACATGCCCATCGCCGCCCTGGCGGCCATGCGCCGCGACCAGCAACTGCCAGTCGGCTTGCGCGGCGTCGTCGCCGACGTGCACAGCGCGGGCGCGGTGGTCGACTTCTCCGTCCGATACCCGACGGGCCGCTTGGTGGATGCCCCCCTGCCGACCTGGACGCATCGCCGGTTGATGCTGAGCCGCGAGGCCACTGAGCACGCACGCGGCGCCCCGGTCCATGCCGTACACCCCCTGCTCGGTGCGCACGTGCACCTACGGGAGGAACCCGAGCGTCACGTCTGGCAGGGGGAGGTGGGCACCGACGCCCACCCGTGGCTGAGCGATCACCAAATCCATGGTGTCGCAGCGTTTCCCGGCGCGGGCTATTGCGAGATGGCGCTCGCGGCCGCTCGCGCGGCGCTCGGCGAACGCGCCGAGGTCCGCGACGTCAAGTTCGAACAGACACTGCTGCTGGCCGGCCAGACGCCGGCCTCCTCGGCCGCCACACTGGCCGCCCCAGGTGTTCTCGACTTCACCGTGGACACCCACGAGGACGGTGAACGCACCCGCCGGGCCAGCGCGGTGCTGCGCGCCCTACCCGGCGACGACGCGGATTCACTCGGGCCTGCGCAGCCGCCCGCGCACGACCTGGCAACGCTGATCGCCGCCCACCCATCCCGCCTGGACGGCGCGGAACTGCGAAAGGCGTTCGACGCCGTGGGAATTCAATACGGGCCGGCGTTTTCGGGGCTGGCCGCGGTGCTGGTCGCCGACGGGGGCATCACCACGATGCTGGCCGAAGTCGCGCTGCCGGGCGCGATCCGCTCGCAGCAGTCGGCCTACGCCGCACACCCGGCGTTGCTCGACGCGTGCTTCCAGGCGGTCGTCGTATCGCCCGAGGTGCAACAGGCCGGCGCCGGCGGTCTGCTGTTGCCGGTCGGGGTGCGCAGACTGCGCAACTATCACTCGACGCGCAACGCGCAGTACTGCCTGGCCCGGGTCACGTCCTCGCGCCCGGGCGAGTGCGAGGCCGACCTCGACGTGTTGGGCCAGTCCGGAACGGTGCTGTTGAGCGTCGAGGGGCTGCGGCTGGTCGGCGGCGCCTCCGAACACGAACACGCCCGGCGACTGCTCAACGAGCGGCTGTTGACCATCGACTGGGAACCCAAGGAACTGCCCGACGCGACGCAGACCGAACCGGGCCGCTGGGTGCTGCTCGGCGCGTCAGACGGGCCCGACCCGTTCGCGACGCGGCTGACAGAAGTCTTGAATACCGATGGCGGGCAATGCGTCTCGGTGTGTGATCCCGTCGGGTCCGCGGACACCACACGGCTGCGGGCGCTGTTGTCCGGCGGCGGGCAGCCCGCCTCCAACGGCCACGGGCCGCTGAAGGGGCTCACCGGCGTCGTCGTGGTGGCATCGGATGGCGCCGCGGGCGATCCGCAGGCGGGGCGGCGCGGCCGGGACTACGTGTCGCACCTCGCGGCCGTCGCCCGTGAGCTCTCGGAGCTGCCCGGGGAGTCGCCGCGGCTGTATCTGGTGACCCGAAACGCGGCCACCGTGACCGCCGGTGATGTGGCGAACCTGGAGCAGGCCGGGCTGCGCGGGCTGATGCGGGTGATCGACTCCGAGCACCCGCATCTGAGCGCCACCCAGATCGATGTGGACGACGCGACCGACCCCGAACGGGTTGCGCTGCAGCTGAACAGCGGCTCGGCGGAAGACGAGACCGCCTGGCGTGGCGGCCAGTGGTACGCCGCGCGGCTGCGGCCCGGCCCACTTCGCCCGGCCGAGCGGCGCACCACCGTCGTCGATCACGAGCGGGACGGCATGCGCCTGCAGATCCGCACTCCCGGTGACCTCGAATCGCTGGAGTTCACCGCGTTCGACCGGGTGCCGCCCGGGCCGGGGGAGATCGAGGTGGCGGTGACCTCGTCGACCGTCAACTTCGCGGATGTCCTTGTCGCCTTTGGGCGCTATCCCACGCTCGAGGGCTACCAGCAGCGGTTGGGCGGTGACTTCGCCGGCGTGGTGACCGCCGTCGGACCGGACGTCACCGAGCATCAGGTCGGCGACCGTGTCGGCGGCATGTCGCGCAACGGGTGCTGGGGCACCTTCGTCATCGCCGACGCCCGGCACGCGGTCACACTGCCGCCCGAGGTGCCGCTCGAAGACGCCGCCGCGGTGCCCACCGCGGCCGCGACCGCATGGTACGGCCTGCACGACTTGGCCCGCATCTCGCCGACCGACAAGGTGCTCATCCACTCCGGCACCGGCGGCGTCGGCCAGGCGGCCATCGCGATCGCCCGGGCCGTGGGCTGTCAGATCTTCGCAACCGCGGGCAGCCCGCAGCGCCGGAAACTGTTGCGGGACATGGGTATCGAATACGTCTACGACTCACGCAGCACGGAATTCGCCGACCAGATCCGCACGGACACGCAGGGATACGGCGTCGACGTGGTGCTCAACTCGCTGCCCGGCGCCGCGCAACGCGCGGGAATCGAACTGCTGGCCGTGGGTGGGCGCTTCATTGAGCTCGGCAAGCGTGACATCTACGGCGATACCCACCTGGGGCTGTTCCCGTTTCGTCGCAATCTGTCGTTGTTCGCGGTCGACCTCGCGCTGCTGACTTTCAGTCACCCGCAGACGGTTCGGCGTTTGTTGAGCACCGTGTACCAGCGCACCGCCGCCGGCGAACTGCCGATGCCGAGCACTACGCACTATCCGATTCGCGACGCCGCCGCCGCGGTGCGCCTGGTCGCCGCCGCCGGGCACACCGGCAAGGTGGTGCTGGACGTGTCGCGGGCGGGAAGCAGTGTGGCCGTCGTGCCGCCGGACACGGTGCGGCCGTTCCGGTCCGGCGGCGCCTACATCATCACCGGCGGCATCGGCGGGCTGGGCTTGTTCCTGGCCGGCCAGATGGCCGCGCGCGACGCGGGTTGCGGGCGAATCGTGCTGAACTCGCGTTCGCAACCCGACGAGCGGGCGCGCGAAGCGATCGAGCGTCTGCGCGCCGCGGGGGCCGACATCGCGGTGGAGTGCGGTGACGTCGCCGAGCCGGAGACGGCCGAGCGGCTGGTGGCGTGTGCCACGGCCACCGGACTGCCGGTTCGGGGGGTGCTGCACGCGGCGGCGGTGGTAGAGGACGCCACTTTGGCGAATGTCACCGACGAGCTCATCGATCGGTGTTGGGCGCCAAAGGCTTACGGCGCGTGGAACCTCCATCAAGCCCTGCGGGAGGAAGACACCGGGCGGCCACTGGACTGGTTCTGCGCGTTTTCGTCGGCCGCCGCGCTGGTGGGCTCGCCGGGGCAGGGCGCCTACGCCGCGGCCAACAGCTGGCTGGACGCATTCGCCTACTGGCGCCGGGCCCGCGGTCTGCCGGCCACCTCGATCGCGTGGGGGGCGTGGTCGGAGGTGGGCCGCGCGACGGCGCTGGCCCGGGACGCCGGCATCGCGATCGCACCGGCCGAGGGGTTCCGCGCCTTCGAAACGCTGCTGCGTCACGACCGCCCGTACTCGGGCTACGCGCCGATCATGGGGACGCCCTGGCTGGCCTCCTTCGCCCAACGCAGCCGCTTCGCCGAGGCGTTCGGCTCGTCGGCCCACGGCAAACCGGACGCCGGCAAGTTTCTCGCGGAGTTGCGGGCGCTGCCGCGCGAGGAGTGGCCGTCGGCCATTCGGCGGTTGGTGTCCGGCCAGATCAGCCTGCTGCTGCGGCGCACCATCGATCCGGACCGGCCGCTATCCGACTACGGTCTGGACTCGCTGGGCAACTTGGAGCTGCGGACCCGCATCGAAACCGAAACGGGTGTGCGCATCAGCCCGACGAAGATCACCACCGTCCGCGATCTGGCCGAGCACTTGTGCGACGAGCTGGCCGATCTGGAAGCCGCGCCCTCAGCGCCCTGAGCCGCCCACGCGTCGCGGGCGAGGCGGGTAAATAAAATTCCGCCGGTCTTTACCCTTCCGCCGCCCCCCATCGGGCCGCCGCGATCGTCGGCCGGGCCGGTCGAACGGGCGCGATGCGGTGGTGCTTGCCGGATCGCCGCAGCACAGCGCGAAACTCTCCTAAGTTGACCATCTTTACTTGTGGACTGGTTCTGATCCGGATTGATTGATAAACAATATGGTGACGGTGTGTGGCCAGGATCGATGCGGCGGGCGAGAATCCGTGCGCACGCGTCCATGCGCGGGGCGGAACGTTGTGAACAGGAGCTGGGAATGGCCAACAACATCACGTGGCACGAGCATCAGATAAGCCGCGCCGAGCGCGAGAGCCTCAATGGGCACAAAGGCTGCGTCATCTGGTTCACCGGGCTCAGCGGCAGCGGCAAGAGCACCGTGGCCAACGTCGTCGAGCAGAAGCTCTACGAGCGGGGCATCCGCAGCTTCCTGCTGGACGGCGACAACGTCCGCTACGGGCTCAACGCCGGACCGGAACTGCTCGAAGAGCGGCACGGAACGGAGTTCGCGAAGCGGTTCGGCCTCGGTTTTTCCGCCCAGGACCGCGAGGAGAACATCCGCCGCATCGGCGCGGTTGCGAAGCTGTTCTGCGAGTCCGGCGTGATCGCGTTGACGGCCTTCATCAGCCCCTACGTGCGCGATCGCGACGCCATCCGGGCCACCCTGAACGACGGCGATTTCCAGGAGATCTTCATCGATACCCCGATCGAGATTTGCGAGCAGCGCGATCCCAAAGGCCTCTACAAGAAAGCCCGGGCCGGCGAGATCAAGGGGTTCACCGGGATCGACGACCCCTACGAGGCTCCGGCGCAGCCCGAGCTGCGCCTCGAAGGCGGCAACAAGGACGCGGACACGCTGGCCGACGAAGTGATCGCCCATCTCGAGCGGGTAGGCGTCATCTCGGGAGCGGTCCGGAACGCTTAGCGGACGGGTTCGGCGACGACGGCGTCGGGAGCCGTCCACCGCACGGACGACCGCTGATTACGCGAAACGAGGTCACTTATATGAGCTACCAAGGTCATAACGGCAAGCCGATCGTGGAACGAGTGTCCACCGAGAATGCGGCGAGCCGGATCGACGGGTTGCCGCGCATCCCGATCTCGAAGGCCACCGCGCACGAGGTGATCAGCCTGTCCTACGGCTTCTTCACCCCGCTCACGGGGTTCATGGGCCGGCGCGAAGTGGACGGCACGCTGGACGACTTCCAGCTGCCCGACGGCACGCTGTGGAGCATCCCGATCGTGTTCGATCTGTCCGCAGAAGACGTCGAGAAGTTCGGGGTGAAGGAGGGCGAAAGCGTCGTCCTCGAATATCTCGACGCCCCGATGGCGCTGTTCGAGGTCTCCGAGATCTACCAGTACGACTTGCAGCGGATGGCCGGAAAGACTTATGGCACTACCGATTCCCGGCATCCGGGCGTGAAGAAGACATTGGCCTATGCGGATCGTTTCATCGGCGGCGACATCACGCTCATCAACGAGCCGGTGTTCAACGAGCCCTTCAAGAGCTTCTGGCTCACGCCGCGGCAGCACAAGGACGTGCTGGCGAAAAAGGACTGGAAGCGCGCCGTCGCCCATCAGACCCGAAACGTTCCGCACACCGGCCACGAGGCGTTGATGAAGCAGGCGTGGCTGGCGGCCAATGAGGACCAGCCCGTCGACAGCCTGAACACGGGCGTGCTGGTCAACGCCATCATCGGCCAGAAGCGGGTCGGGGATTACATCGACGAGGCGATCCTGTTGGCGCAGAACGAGTTGCGGACCAGCGGATATTTCCGCGAGGAGGTCCACCTGGTGTCGTTCACGCTGTGGGACATGCGCTACGCGGGGCCGCGGGAGGCCATCTTTCACGCGATCCTGCGGACGAACCTGGGCTGCACGCATCACATGTTCGGGCGCGATCATGCGGGCGTGGGCGATTTCTACCACCCCTACGATTCCCAGAACATCCTCAAGCAATATCGCAGCGAGCTGGGGATCAAACCGGTGTTCCTGCGGGAGAACTGGTACTGCCCGGTGTGCCAGGAGGTCACCAACTCGGCCCTGTGCGGTCATGTTGATCAGTCACAGAGCTTCAGCGGCAGCTTGATTCGAAGCATCCTGACCGACGAGGTCAAGCCGACCCAGAAGGTGATGCGGCACGAGGTGTTCGAAATCGTGATGGACAGCGCCGCCGAGTATGGCCAGGGTTCGCCGTTCGTGACCGAGGAGTACCTCAAGGACAGACTGCCGGTCTTCACGCTGAACCAATTGGAGAACTCATGAGCACCGCCGAGAAGAAGATCAAGGTCAACGTCTGGATCAACGAGGAACGGTTGGAGGCGCTGGCGAATGCCGGAATGGCGGACCGGGCCATCGAGGCGTTCGCCGGCATGAAGCTGCTCGAGATCTACACCACCGAAGAGCAGAAAGATGTTCTCCTGCAGCGTTTCCCGGGGGCGAAGTACGACTCGGCCACCACTCGCTCGATCGAGCTGCTGCCGAAGCAGGTCAAGGACAGGCTGCTCGAGCTGTCCATCAAGTTGCACTCCAACGGCCCCGATGTGGTGGGTCATTTCCTCGAGGAAGCCCAGACGGCCAACAGCCAGTAGGGCTAGGCGTCCAACCGGGCGAACCGTTGGCGACGGTACTGCTCGACACATGCCGCGCGCCGGATCTTGCCGCTCGTGGTGGTGGGAATCGATCCCGGTTCCACCAGCACCAGATCGGCGACGTTGAGCCCATGTGACTTCGAGATCGCCGCGGTGACGTCGTTCTTGACGACGTCGAGCCGGTGGCGCGCGTCCTCGTCGGATTCGCCGCGCTTGCTGAATTCGATGATGGTGACCAGCTTTTCGGTCTCGTCGACCGGGACCGCGATCGCCGCGACCCGGCCGCCGGTGATCCGTTGCACCGTCGACTCGATGTCCTCGGGGTAGTGGTTGCGGCCGTAGACGATCAGCAGGTCTTTCATCCGGCCCACGATGAACAGTTCGTCGTCGCAGATGAAGCCGAGGTCGCCGGTGCGCAGCCACGGGCCCTCGGGGATGCCGGGCGGCGGGTCGGCCAGGACGCCGGCGAAGGTGCGCCGGGTTTCCTGCGGCTTGCGCCAGTAGCCGTCGGCGACATTGCCGCCGTTGACCCAGATTTCGCCGACCGTTCCGGCCGCGCATCCGGTGCGGGTGTCGGGGTCGACGATCCGCACCGACGGCGACGCCGGCGTGCCGTAGCTGAGCAGCGGTGTCCCGGTTTCCGCCGAGCACGGCTGCGCGCTGCCCTCCGACAGCCGCTCCGGTTCGAAGTGGACGACGCGCGGGCCGCCGGCCCTGGCCCGGCTGGCCACATAGACGGTCGCTTCGGCCAGGCCGTAGGACGGCTGCATCATTTCTTCGCGAAAGTTGTACGGGGCGAACCATTTGCAGAACCGGTCGAGCGTGGCGGGATGGATCCGTTCGGCGCCGCTGACGATGCTGATGACGTTGCCCAGGTCGACTCCGGCCAGGTCCGCCTCGGTGGTCTTGCGGACCGCGAGCTCGAAGGCGAAGTTCGGGGCGGCCGAGAAGACCGGATTGGGTTGGGACATCGCGTGAATCCAGCGCGCCGGGCGTTGCAGGAACGCGACCGGGCTCGTCACGTCGCCCAGGTAGCCGCCCAGGATGGGTGCGATGACGCCCTGCATCAAGCCCATGTCGTGGTAGAACGGCAGCCAGGACACGCACACGGTGTCGCGCGGGGCCACGCCGTTGAAGTCGGGGAAGTACGCGGCCATCAGTTGCGCGAAATTCGCCGCAAGATTGCGGTGTGACACCATCACCCCGGCCGGAACGCGCGTGGAGCCCGATGTGTATTGCAGGTATGCGATGTGCGGGTCGCCGCTGATCCGGATGCCCGTCGACGGCGACAAGTCCGGACCCAGCGCATCGACGGCGATGACCGTCGGGGCGGGGTCGGCGGTGGCCGAGTCCGTGCGGTGCACACACTCGTCGACGGCCGCGGCGGCCGCGGCCGTGGTGAGGACGACGGTGGGCGTGGTGTCGGCCAGGACGGTGGCGACGCGCTCGTCGTGTGAGCCCGGCTGCGGCACCGAGAGCGGGACCGCGATGAGCCCGGCCTGTATCGCGCCCAGGAACGCGACGATGTAGGACAGGCCCTGGGGGGCCAGGATGACGGCGCGGTCCCCGGTGCCGGCGTGCCGCCTCACCTCGTGCGCCACGGCCAGGGTCCGCCGATACAGCTGTGCCCACGTCAGGGTCTCGGTGACGCCCGCCCAGTCCTGCTCGTAATCGGTGTACCGGAACGCCAAGTCGTCGGGTTGCAGGCCGGCGCGCTCCCGTAGCAGGCCGACAACGGACGAACTTTGCATGCGGGCTAGGTTACCGCCTCGGGCTTTTCGCGCCGGCCGATCGCACGGGGCGGTGCTGTGGGTCCGGGCCGCAGCGCTCGGTGCGAGCCAAAAGGCCGGTGCTCCTTAGGGTTTCGATGCTGTGGGATCGGGGCCCCAGGTACCCGGCAGCAACGGCATGCGCGGCCTGTCGTCGAGCTCGTCGACGGCCACTGCGCTCACTCCGGCCGGTCCGGTGGCGGCCCTGGTGGTGATGGTTCCGGCGAACCCCATCGCCGGCGCGGGCCGGTCGGAGGCCGTCGACGGCTCGGGCTCGAGATCCAGGTATTCGTACCCGCGGCCGAGTTCGGTGACCTTGACCCGG
>NZ_LZMG01000245.1:0-13418 GCF_001673615.1 Mycobacterium sp. 1245499.0 | reverse complement strand
GGCGCGGCGCGACGGCGGCGTCGGCGCATGACCGCGCTCGTTGCGTACGCGGCGATCGCCGCCTCGATAAGCGCGGCCCCGACGGTGGCCGGGGCTGCGCAGCTGCCGGCGCCTCGGGCATCCGGCGCCCAGGACAGCGGGCCTGCCGCGCTTATCGAGGCGGCGATCGCCGCGTACGCAACGAGCGCGGTCATGCGCCGACGCCGCCGTCGCGCCGCGCCGCTCAACTGCGGGTTCGCGCGAAAGCGCTGTGGTGATTCACGATGACAACCGGTTACGATGTCGATCTTTCCAGGTGCCGGCCGCCTCCACTGTTACCACTCGGTATCCATTAGGTGAGAGCGGCCGGGCAGGTGACACAAAGAAGCGAAGATTCTGCCGTGCGCATCCGAATCGCCCGATCCGCCGAGACTCTGGTCAACACCTCGGCGCTGCTTGCCGCCGCGGTCATCTGCGCGGGCGGCGCGGCGGCCGACCCGGATCAGGACGCGCAGTTCGTGGCGTTGCTCGCACAAAAGCAGATCCCGGCCACCGACAACGTGCCGGGCCTGGTGTACCGGGCCCGTGAGATCTGCGGGGAACTCGATCACGGCTCCTCGGTCCAGGCCGCCGTGGACGAGGAGGTGAACACGGCGTACCGGGAAAACCCGTCCCTGCGGATAGTCGCCGACCGCGTTACCCGCACCGCGGTCAAATTCGTGTCGGCGTCGGTGGACGTCTACTGCCCAGGCCATCAAGGCGAGCTGCCCTAGCGGCGACCGCGTGCCTTTGCACGCACGGCTCCCCGGCGCGTGGCGTCGCGCCGCAATGTGGGCAATGGTTCTGAGCGGGCATCGGTAACACAGAATTAACAGCAGTTGCATACTGTTCGGGTTATGGATCGACAGAAGGAATTCGTCCTCCGCACCCTCGAGGAACGGGACATCCGCTTCGTTCGGCTGTGGTTTACCGATGTGCTCGGTTTCCTCAAGTCGGTCGCCATCGCCCCGGCCGAGCTCGAAGGCGCCTTCGAGGAGGGCATCGGCTTCGACGGATCCTCGATCGAGGGCTTCTCCCGGGTCTCCGAATCCGACACCGTGGCCAACCCCGACCCGTCCACCTTCCAGGTGCTGCCGTGGGCCTCGGCCAACGGCCACCACCACTCGGCGCGGATGTTCTGCGACATCACCATGCCGGACGGCTCGCCGTCGTGGGCCGACCCCCGCCACGTGCTGCGCCGCCAGCTGCAGAAGGCCAACGACCTGGGCTTCTCCTGCTACGTGCACCCCGAGATCGAATTCTTCCTGCTCAAGCCGGGCCCCGACGACGGGACGCCGCCCGTTCCCGTCGACAACGCCGGCTACTTCGACCAGGCGGTCCACGACTCCGCCTCGAACTTCCGCCGCCACGCCATCGAAGCCCTGGAATTCATGGGCATCTCGGTGGAGTTCAGCCACCACGAGGGCGCGCCCGGCCAGCAGGAGATCGACCTGCGCTTCGCCGACGCCCTGTCGATGGCCGACAACGTGATGACGTTCCGTTACGTCATCAAGGAGGTGGCGATCGAGAACGGCGCCCGCGCGACCTTCATGCCCAAGCCGTTCGGGCAGCATCCCGGGTCCGCGATGCACACCCACATGAGCCTGTTCGAGGGCGACGTCAACGCGTTCCACAGCCCCGACGACCCGCTGCAGCTGTCCGACGTGGGCAAGTCGTTCATCGCCGGAATTCTCGAGCACGCCTCGGAGATCAGCGCCGTCACCAATCAATGGGTCAACTCCTACAAGCGACTGGTCGGCGGCGGCGAGGCGCCCACCGCCGCGTCCTGGGGTGCGGCCAACCGGTCCGCGCTGGTGCGGGTGCCCATGTACACGCCGCACAAGACGTCGTCGCGGCGCGTCGAGGTGCGCAGCCCCGACTCGGCCTGCAACCCGTACCTGGCCTTCGCCGTGCTGCTGGCCGCCGGGCTGCGCGGGGTGGAGAAGGGCTACGTGCTGGGGCCACAGGCCGAGGACAACGTGTGGGACCTGACCGCCGAGGAACGCATCGCGATGGGATACCGCGAGCTGCCGACGAGCCTGGACAGCGCGCTGCGCGCCATGGAGTCCTCCGAGCTGGTCGCGGAAACCTTGGGGGAGCACGTGTTTGACTTCTTCCTGCGCAATAAGCGCACGGAGTGGGCCAACTACCGCAGCCACGTCACCCCATACGAGCTGAGCACCTACCTGTCCCTGTAGGTCCGGATCGGGCATATCCCGTTGTGCACTAGCGCCGCTCGTGCCTGAAGACGGGCGGCTTGCGCTACGGTCGTGGTCGTGACCAAACCCGCGACGCAGCGCCCCAGGCTGCCCAGCGTCGGCCGGCTCGGGTTGGTCGATCCGCAAGCGGCCGAACGCATGGCGCAACTGGGGTGGTACGAGCACGACGACCAGGCGCACGTCGACCTGCTGTGGTCGCTGTCGCGCGCGGCCGACCCTGACGCCGCGCTGCTGGCCCTGGTCCGGCTCTCGGAGAACCCCGACGCCGGGTGGGACGAACTCAACGCCGCCCTGCTCGCCGAACGCCCGCTGCGCGGCCGGCTGTTCGGCGTGCTCGGCGCGTCGCTGGCCCTGGGCGATCACCTGATCGCGCAGCCGCAATCCTGGAAATTGTTGCGCGGCAACGTCAAACTGCCCACCCGCGACGAGCTGCGCGCGGTGTTCACCGGCTGCGTGGATGAGGCGCTGGCCGCGCCGGGTTCGGCGATGGTGCGCCTGCGCACCCGCTACCGCGACCAGCTGCTGGTGCTGGCCGCGCTGGACCTGGCCGCCACCGTCGAGGACGAGCCGGTGGTCCCGTTCACCGTGGTGGCGGCCCACCTCTCGGACCTGGCCGACGCCGCGCTGGCCGCCGCGCTGCGGGTGGCCGAGAACAGCGTGTGCGGCGACCGGACGCCGCCGCGGCTGGCGGTCATCGCGATGGGCAAATGCGGTGCCCGCGAACTGAACTACGTCAGCGACGTCGACGTCATCTTCGTCGGCGAGCAGGCCGACACCGTCACCACCCGGGTGGCCAGCGAGATGATGCGGCTGGCCTCCGAGGCGTTTTTCCAGGTCGACGCCGGTCTGCGGCCCGAGGGGCGCAGCGGGGAACTGGTCCGCACCGTCGAGTCGCACATCGCCTACTACCAGCGCTGGGCCAAGACCTGGGAGTTCCAGGCGCTGCTGAAAGCCCGTGCGGCCGTAGGCGACGCGGAGCTGGGGCGGCGCTACCTGGACGCGTTGATGCCGATGGTGTGGGTCGCCTGCGAGCGTGAGGACTTCGTGGTCGAGGTGCAGGCCATGCGGCGCCGGGTCGAGCAGCTGGTGCCCGCCGAGGTCCGCGGCCGCGAGATCAAGCTGGGCAGCGGCGGGCTGCGCGATGTGGAATTCGCCGTGCAGCTGCTGCAGCTGGTGCACGGCCGCGGCGACGACTCGCTGCACGTGGCGTCGACGGTGGACGCGCTGGCCGCGCTGGGTCAGGGCGGCTACATCGGACGCGAGGACGCGGCCAACCTGACCGCCTCCTACGAGTTCCTCCGGCTGCTCGAGCACCGGTTGCAGCTGCAGCGGCTCAAGCGCACCCACCTGCTGCCCGAGGCCGACGACGAGGAAGCGGTGCGTTGGCTGGCGCGGGCCGCCCACATCCGGCCGGACGGACGCCACGACGCCGCCGGGGTGCTGCGCGAGGAGCTGCGACACCAGAACCTGCGGGTCTCCCAGCTGCACGCCAAGCTCTTCTATCAGCCGCTGCTGGAATCCATCGGCCCGGCCGGGCTGGAGATCGCGCACGGCATGACCTCCGAAGCCGCCGAGCGCCAGCTGGCCGCGCTGGGCTACGAGGGACCGCAGACCGCGCTGAAGCACATGTCGGCCCTGGTCAACCTCAGCGGCCGGCGCGGGCGGGTGCAGTCGGTGCTGCTGCCCCGGCTGCTGAACTGGATGTCGTACGCGCCCGACCCCGACGGCGGGCTGTTGGCCTACCGGCGGCTGTCCGAGGCGCTGTCCGGCGAGAGCTGGTACCTGGCCACGCTGCGCGACAAGCCCGCGGTGGCCCGCCGGCTCATGCACGTGCTGGGCACCTCCGCGTACGTGCCGGACCTGCTGATGCGCGCCCCGCGGGTGATTCAGGACTACGGCGACGGGCCGTCGGGCCCCAGGCTGCTCGACGCCGAGCCCGCCGCGGTGGCCCGCGCGCTGGTCGCCTCGGCCAGTCGCTACTCCGACCCGGTCCGGGCCATAGCCGGCGCGCGCACCCTGCGGCGCCGCGAGCTGGCCCGCATCGCCTCGGCCGACCTGCTCGGCATGCTCGAGGTCACCGACGTCTGCGCGGCGCTGACCTCGGTGTGGGTGGCGGTGCTGCAGGCCGCGCTGGAGGCGATGATCCGGGCCAACCTGCCGGTGAGCGGCAGGGCGCCGGCGGCCATCGCGGTCATCGGCATGGGCCGGCTCGGAGGCGCCGAGTTGGGTTACGGCTCCGACGCCGACGTGATGTTCGTCTGCGAGCCGACGCCCGGAGTCGAGGATTCCGCGGCGGTGCGCTGGGCGAACGGCGTCGCCGAGCAGGTTCGCGCGTTGCTGGGCACGCCCAGCGTCGACCCGCCGCTGGAGGTCGACGCCAACCTGCGGCCCGAGGGCCGCCAGGGCCCGCTGGTGCGCACCCTGGCCTCCTACGCCGCCTACTACGAGCAGTGGGCGCAGCCGTGGGAGATCCAGGCGTTGCTGCGGGCGCACGCGGTCGCCGGCGACGCGGAGCTGGGGCAGCGGTTCCTGCTGATGGCCGACAAGACCCGTTATCCGCCCAACGGGGTGTCCACCGAGGCAATGCAGGAGATCCGGCGCATCAAGGCCCGCGTCGATTCCGAGCGGCTGCCGCGCGGCGCGGACCCCAACACCCACACCAAGCTGGGCCGCGGGGGACTGGCCGACATCGAATGGACCGTGCAGCTGCTGCAACTGCGGCACGCGCACGAGATCCCCGCGCTGCACAACACGTCGACGCTGCAGTGCCTGGACGCGATCGCCGCGGCCGAGCTGGTGCCCGCAGACGAGGTCGACCTGTTGCGGCAGGCTTGGCTGACCGCCACCCGGGCCCGCAACGCGCTGGTGCTGGTCCGCGGCAAGCCCACCGACCAGCTGCCCGGGCCCGGACGCCAGCTCAACGCCGTGGCCGTGGCCGCGGGCTGGCCCACCGACGATGGCGGGGAGTTCCTGGACAACTATCTACGGGTGACGCGAAGGGCAAAAGCGGTGGTGCGCAAGGTGTTCGGAAGTTGAGTCAGGAGTCCGGCGCGTTGGACGCCATATTCGAGGTGCTCAGCGCGGCGGAGGCCGATCGCGTGACCGCCCTGTACGCTCCGCTGGCCGATGCGGTCCGTGAGCTCGTCGACGCGACCATCCGCACCGAGGCCGACGACGACGTCGTCGCCGAGGCCCGGCGCACGATCCAGGCCGTCACCGCGTCGCTGCGGCAACGCACCCGGCCGATGGGGGTGAGCTACCGCGTCAACGGTCGCCCGCTGCCGTTGGGCAACGCCGCGATCGGCGTGTGCAATCCCATCGCCCCGCCGATCGTCGTGCACCACGAGGGCGAGGGGCGCTGCTGGAGCCAGTTCACCCTCGGCTCGGCCTACGAGGGTCCGCCCAAACTGGTGCACGGCGGTGTCAGCGCCCTGGTGCTCGACCACATGCTCGGCGAGGCGGCCAGCGAGGGGCTGTCCAAGGCGCGGTTCACCGGAACCATCACCGTGAAATATCTGCGCGGCACCCCGCTCGGTCCGCTGCGCTGTGACGCGTGGGTCGACGGCAAAGAGGGCCGCAAAGTCTTTGCGCGCGGCACCATTTCGGATGCCGCCGGTGTCACCGTCGAGGCCGACGGCGTCTTCATCGAGCCGGCCTGGGCGCAGGAGCTGCAGTGAAGTTCTACATCAGCAGCGCGTTTTTGAACACCCGCGAGATCATCGAGCTGGCCAAGGCGGCCGACGAACTCGGCTACGACGGGATCGGCATACCCGACCACGTCGTCAACCTCGAGACGCTGGACACGCCGTACCCCTACACCAAAGACGGCCAGCGGCGCTGGCAACCCTTCACGGACTGGCCCGACCCCTGGGTGCTGGTGGGTGCGCTGGCTCAGGTCACCACGCGGTTGCGGTTCGTCAACACCGTCTACATTCCCGCCATGCGCAACCCCTTCTCGGCGGCCAAAGCCATTGGCACCGCCGCGGTTCTGGCGTCCGGCCGGGTGGAGCTGGGCATCGGGGTGGGCTGGTGCCGCGAGGAATTCGCTCTGATGGGTGAGCCATTCGAGGCCCGCGGCAAGCGCACCGACGAGATCATCGAGCTGATGCGGGCGCTGTGGTCGCCGGGCTGGACGGAGTTCGACGGCGCGTTCTTTTCCGCGCCCCGCCTCGAGATGCAACCCACCCCGCCGCCGATCCCGGTGTATGTCGGCGGCCTGTCCGATGTCGCGCTGCGCCGCGCCGCCCGCAACGACGGCTGGATCGGCGATTTGATCAAGACCGAGCGGGCCATCGAGGCGGTCGGGCGGCTGCGGGAATTGCGCGCCGAAAACGGTTTGACCATGGACGATTTCACCATCCTGACACCGCTGACCGACGCTTTCACCACCGCGGACTACCGGCGGGTCGAGGATGCCGGCATCACCGGCATCATCACGATGCCGTGGATGTTCTATGCCGGGCCCGACGCCAGCCTGGACGACAAGATCGACGGCATGCAACGCTTCCGCAAGGACCTCGAGCTCGACGGTTAGTGCCACGTCGATCGTGCCCAGCGTCAAACGCCGAGCCGATCCCTATCCGCCGGCGCAGTCGAAGGCATGCCGTCTCGCCAGTGGCGCTCAACTGGGTCGCTCCGATGCAGCCCATCAGGCCTGCGACGGTATACACCAGCCACCAGTCCACCTTCGGGCCAAGCACGGCCTCGAAGGTTCGCATATGCACCACCGGCCACAAGCCGCCGGCAACGTTGAACGCTCCATGTAGCCGCGCCAAGGCAGAGCCCGGCTTTGATTGAGCGGCGCAGCCGGGAGCGTTGCGTCCATGACCAACCGGCTACCCCGGGCCGGCAATCAGAAACGCGGCAAATACGAACCACCGCGGCTCGATTGCAGCGTGGTGGTGTGCACCGACTCAGTTGACCCGGATGACGAGCTTGCCCAGGTGCTTTCCGTCGCGTAGTCGCTCGAATGCCGCTCTCGCGTCTGGAAATTCGAAGATTTTGTCGATGACGGGTGTGAGCCCGGTGGTAGTGACCGCCCGCACGAGACTGTGCAGCTGAGTGCGGTCGCCGGCCGTGATGGACCGCGTTGTTGCGTCACTGCACCGATAGGTTCGCCGTAGAAATCGATTCCGGAAGGACTGGCGGTGGGGACGTCGGGGAAGAGACTGGGCTGGTGGCCCCGGTAGACGCCTGCGTGCAGCAGCTGGGAGAAAATTGCCGCACCTTCGTCGTGGACAGCCTCGACCACCGGCTTCCATGCCGCTTTCGTGCTGTCGTGGAAGTAGCTGAGCATGTCGAGGTCCGTCGCGGTGCTCGGGTCGGGGATCAGGGCTGATTCGGTGATCAACAGGCCCAATCCGCCCGCGGCGCGCCGCCGAAAGTAGGGGACGTATGCCGCGGTGGGTATGCCGTCGGGGGTGGCGTAGCGCGTCATCGGCGCGAGCGCGAACCGGTTTGGCAGCCGCAGCGAGCCTACCGATAACGGAGTCAGCAAGCCCGAGATGTCGACAGCGTCATCCACCTGAGACGAGTCAGGTGGGCGAAAGTTCTTCGTCATTCGATTCCTCTCGGCCGTTGATCAGGACGCGGTGTGTCGACTTGTGTCAGCTACCAGGTGAGTACGAGCCGGCCCCGCAGCCCGCCGGCCTCTAACCGCCGATGTGCCTCGGCGGCCTGCTCGGCGGGAAGGGTGTCCGCTACCCGCAGCGTCAGGACGCCGCGCTCCACGAGATCGCGCAGAGTGTTCAGAACGTCGGTGCGTGTGGTGTGCTCGGTCACGGATACCCTGTGCCAAGCGATGTTTCGTTCGGTGAGGCCGACGTGTTGGCGGGCCGAGGTGACGGCGCCGCCACCGCGGATCGCGGGAACGATCGCGTCCTCGTACAGTGCGGCGTCGACGACTCCGTCGACGCCGTCAGGTATCGCGCCACGGATGTGGTCGGCCACCTTGTCTCCGCGGCGGACCACAATGTCTGCCCCTAGCTCCGTCACCAACTGCTCATCGGTTTCAGCGGCATCCGCGATCACTTGCAGCCCTTGACTCTTGGCTAGTTGAACGGCGTAGCCGCCCAGAGCTCCGGCCGCGCCCGTCACCGCGACGGTGCCGCCGGCGGGGACGGCCAGCGCCTCGAGCATGGCGTAGGCGGTCAGCGCATTCATGAGAAGGGTGGACGCGGCAGCGGCTGTGGCGTTACCGGGTGCTCGCACAACCGAGCGAGCGTCGGTGACCACGTATTCGGCGTACGCGCCGACATCGCCCGTCGGGCTGAGCGTCAGGCCGATAACCTGTTGGCCGATCGGGATCGCAGCGTCATCAGCGGACTCGTCGACAACACCGCAGAAGTCCCATCCCGGCACGTACGGCGGTTCGGGGTATTTTCCTCCGGGGAGCGTTTCTGGCGCATAGGTGCTGCGCATCCAGCCCGACCGGGCCGCTGTGTCGGCAGGATTGACAGCGCACGCCTGGACGCGGACGCGAACATGCCCGCGCCCTGCGTGAGGCTCCGGTAACTCCAAGACACGCAAGACCTCAGGAGCACCGAATTCGGTGTAACCGATCGCTTTCATACCTCGCCACAACCAATCATGGACGCTCCTATTCCCGAGGGTCGACATGTGCCATCCGATACGAACAATGAAAAAGGCAGGGGATCAGTGTGTTTCAATGCAGTTCGACGCGCAGCAGCGCCGCATTGCGCACGATGCCGCGTGGGGGCGCGGTGGTGCCCCCGTCGGTGGTGACGTAAAACAGTCTTCCGCGCTGGTCGGGGCGCCGTCCCCAAGCGGCGCTGGACGGTCCGATCAGCGCCTCGTCGAAGGGGTCGCCGACGAGGTGGCGGACCTCGCTGCCGTGCCCGGGGTGCAGCGGTACCCGATCGATGGTGTTGGCGCGGTGGCGGGTGACGTAGGCGAACCCGGCGTCCTCGTCCACGCAGAAGTCGTCTGCGTTGTCGATCGCGGCGACGAACTCCGGCGCCGCGGCAGGGTTGCGTGTCACGGGGTCGACGGCGACCCGCATGAACACTTTCTGCGCGGTCGAGGTGTAGTACAGGTAGCCGGTTTGGGTGCTGTAGTGCAGTCCGTTGACACCCGGTTGGGGCGGCGGCGACAGGCCGCTGTCGGCGTCGAAGGCCATGGTGTCGTGCGTCAACCACACGTCGGCGGTGACCGCATGGCCGTCGCCGGCGAGGTCGACTCGCCAGATCAGGCCGGCGAAGCAGTCGGCGATCGCCAGCACGTCGGGGCCGAGCAGGCAGCTGCCGTTGAGTCCGCGGGCGCGTTCGTCGAACCGGTAAATGTTCTCCGGGATGACGGGTTGGCCGGGAACCCAGCCGGCGAGATCGACTCTGACAAGCAGAGATTCGTGGGTCGTGTAGGCCTCTGTGAGGCTGAGGACGAACACGTCTGCTGCAACTTCCACGATGCCGGTGACCGGATGGTCAAAGCGATGCAACAGGACGGGCTCCACCAGCGAATCGCTGTGGGCGGCGGGGACGTACCAGAGTTCCTTCTGCAGCACCGCGGTTATCAAGACGGAACCGTCAGCGCGCACGGCCAGGTTTTCCAGGAAGAAATTCTTTGGGAAGAGCGCCACGGGTACCAACGTGACCGTGGGCAGCGGTTCGTCAAGCATGGGTGGTCCTACCTTTCGGTGTCTTGTTGAACTTGCGCAGCATGTGCAGGCCACGGCCGCCCCCGAGGGGGTGGGGGAGCGTCACTGGTCCAAACCGGTAGCGTCGGCGGGCACGTCGAACGCGCCCAGCGTCAGGCACACCATGGTGAACCAGCCCAGCAGCACCGTCACGTCAACGATGCCGGCATCGCCGAGCAGATCCCGGGCACGCTGGTACAACCCCATCGGAACCAGGCGCTCTGCCAGCAACGCCGAGGCAAGCTCGTAGACCACCTGCTGGCGTGGATCGTTGAAGGATGTCGGCAACCCCGCGACCAACGCTTCGACGCGCCGCGCGTCGAGCCCGCCGTCCCGCTCGCCGATGATCTCGTGCTCGTAGCTGGCGTACGCGCTGCGCCACCGGCCGCACACCAGGTTGGTCGCAATCTCGATCTCCGCCTTGCTCAGCGTCGAGCTGCGCTGGTAGTAAGCCCCGGTAGGCACGATCGCCTTCGACAGTGTCGGGTTGGCCAGCCAGATCTTGTGCGGACCCGGCACCAACCCCCGCAACTCGCGGGTGAAGTCATAGGCCTGCTTCATCTCCGGTGACATCGCGTGCACCGGCATCTCCACAAACCGGCCGAAAGTCCCGAATTGCGGTGTATCACTCATTGATTCATCCCTTCTTATAAACCGAACCACCAACGGTCCGGTGTTCAGATAAGAGAATGGGCGTTCATTTTTTTATGATGCCACCGCCGCTCGATGACGTCAAACGCGAACGATCGTGTGCGTTTGAGTTAGGGTGTGACGATGCCGAAGGTGTCACACGAGTACCGCGCCGAACGCCGCGCGCACATCCTGGCCGCGGCACGCAGGTGCTTTGTGCGTGACGGCTTCCATGGCACTTCGATGCAGGACCTCGTCGACGAGGCCGGTGTTTCCTCCGGCGCGGTATACCGCTACTTTCCCAGTAAGGACGCCGTCATCGAGACGATCGCCGCCGAGAATCTTGATCAGGTTGTCAACGTGATCCGCGCGTCGATCGGGGACGGCTTGACCGCGGAAGCGGCCATCGGTGCCGTCCTCGACTTCGTCACCGCCCGTCACGCCGAGGATGGATTTGCCGCGATCGCGTTGCTCGTCTGGTCGGAGGCGATGCGCAATCCCGTTTTAGCAGAACGACTCCGCGACTCGATCGCGGACGCGGCACGGCTCCTACGATCGCCCAAACGCCCCGGCCGTGACGCGGCGGCGATCACCGACCTGTTGTTGTGTGTCCTGCCCGGCTACCTGATGCAATTGGCCCTCACCGGACCGGCCGCCGTCAAACGCATACCTCGAACCGTGGAGAAGGTCTTCGGACCATCGGCCTGACACCTAATTCGGCGCCGCGGGGCACCTAAACGGCGGCGAAGGGACGCTCGCGCTGCGCCGCATCGCCTATGTTTCGGGAATCCTTGCCCGAACGGAGTCGAAGATGCGCACCTGTGTCTGCGTTGCGGCCGCGGCCGTCGCGGTGGTGACGGCGGCGTGCGGTGGTTCACCGTATGTGGGCCTCTCGACGGTCACGTCCAGGCCCCACCCCACGACGGTCACGAGCCCGGTCTCGCACGCGAGCGCGGCCGCCGCCGACGCCTACTTGCGGTCGCTGGTCCCGACGCCGGCGACCGCGAAGAGGACCGACGGCCCCGATCCCATTCATGACGGCGGCATCCGTCTGCACTTCTTCGTCAACGGAGCGCCGGCCGAGGTGCTGAGCGCCTACAAGACCGCGCTTCTCGACGGGCACTGGACGCTGATCGTCGACAGTTCGAGCGATGGCAGGACGACGTATACCGCCAGGAACGGCAACACATTCGGGGTCTTCACCGCAGGAAGTTTCGGCGGTGCGACGGACATCGACGCCTGCGCGTGGCCGTCGGCGCCCGCCGACAAGGACTGCGCGCGCCGCGGATAACAGCCGAGGCGGCAAAATGCGAAACCACCCGCGCGGCAATCTCCACGCGGGTGGTTTCGTCACGCCGGTTCAGCTGACCGTGATGACGAGCTTGCCGAGATGCTTGCCGTCGCGCAGCCGTTCGAATGCCGCTTGGGCATCAGAGAATTCGAAGATTTCGTCGATGACGGGTGTGAGCCCGGTGGCGGTGACCGCCCGCACGAGACTGTGCAGCTGAGTGCGGTCGCCGACCGTGATGGACCGCGTTGTTGCGTCACTGCCCTTGAGCAAGAAGTAGTCGATCCCGGGATTGTCCTGGCCCAGGAAGCCGATCAGGGTCACTTCCCCTCCCACGGCGACCGCCCGCAATGACTGCTCGATGGTGGTCGGCCCACCGACTTCGACGACGCGGTCGACGCCGCGGCCTTCGGTTAGTTCGCGTGCCCGTTGGCCCCATTGCGGGTCGGTGCGGTAGTTGATCACCGCGTCAGCACCCAACGACCGCAACACCCGTGCCTTGTCTGTGCTGGAAGTCGTCGCGATGAGATGAGCCCCAGCAAGTTTCGCCAGTTGCACGGCGAAGACCGATACCCCGCCGGAACCGAGAGTCAACACGGTTTGGCCGGCGCGGATCGGTGCGGGACCGCCCAGCGCGTTCCAGGCGGTGACACCGGCGCAGGGCAGCGTGGCGGCGTGTTCGTCCGCCAGGCCGGGTGGCACGGCGACGACCGATTCCCGGGAGACCACTTTGTATTCGGTGAGCCATCCGTCCTGGCCGCTGCCGTAACTGTCGGACTCTGCGGTCGCCGGGAGCGGTCCACCGAACCACCTGGGTTGAAATGTCCCGACCACCCGGTCGCCGGGGCGGTAGTCGGCGACGCCTTCACCGACCTCGACGACCTCGGCGACGGCGTCGCTGCACGGCACCAAACCGGTTTTGGCCTTCCGCACGTAGCGGCCCAGCGGGATCGCGATGTCGCGGTAGTTCAGCGAGACCGCTTTGATCCGCAACAGGAGTTCTCCGCGTTCGGGTGCGGGAACGGGCTCGTCGTGCAACTGCAGACCGTCCAGCCCGCCGTGATGATCGAATCGGTATGCGCGCATGGCGACAGTCCCTTCGGATGTGGGTTGGATGAAATCGAGATCGACCCGTGCAGAGCGTTTCGCGTGGCCGAGGTTGCGTCGGCTTGTTCAGCGATCGCAGTCATCCCACAGCACAACCAATTGCGTGCGGTCCTATTCCCGGCGATCGCACGGCTATCGCGGACAGCTCGAAGATAGCCGGCCGTGGCGAGCGCCGAGGTCAGGGCATTGCTTTGGCCCAGGCCATGTGCCCTTCGAAACCATAGGTTGCCGCCATCGTGCGGTAGCGGTCCCGGTGGTCGCGATAAGCTCTGACGTCGCCGTGTGCTTGCGCCAGCAGAGCGCGTAACCTAGCGACCCAGATGTCGGTCATGACAAACCCGGATTCGGTTGGCGTAGAAGATAAACGCTCGATCAGCGTCTCCGCTTCACCGAAATCGGCGGCGGCACTCCTCTTGAGTAGCGCAGTCACGAGCGCCGAAATTGCGGCCCCGCGTAGCACCATTTCGCCGGACGCGATCAGATCATCGACGGTCGCGCGGCC
>NZ_LZMG01000244.1:0-1637 GCF_001673615.1 Mycobacterium sp. 1245499.0 | reverse complement strand
AACCCCGGCCCTGCCCCCGCCGGGGTTCGTTCCGCCGCCCAGTCCGGGTACCGGCAGGCGGGGCGGCGGTCACGGGCCCCTCGGCGGTCAGGGCCCGTTCGGTCACGGCCCGTTCGGCGGTCACGGACCCTTCGGCCACGGACCCTTCGGCGGCCACGGACCCTTCGGCGGCCACGGACCCTTCGGGGGTCACGGATTCGGTGGTGGTCACGGGTTTGGCGGCCACGGCTTCGGCGGTGGTCACGGCTTCGGCCACCGATAGCGCCCTCGCGGTTCCCGGGCGGGCCGAACCCGGCGCGCTAGGGTGGCGGATCTGGGCAGGGCTACCAATTTCGGACGATGTGGAGGAGTGGTGGACGTCGTACTTGGCGTGTCTATGGCACCTGAGACCGTCCGCATGGTGCTCGTCGAAGGCGAAGCCGCGAGCGGGGTGACGGTCGATCAGGACGGTTTCGATGTCGCCGGCCACGAAACCCCCATCGCCGCAGCCAATCACGTCGTCGCGGCCATTCTCGGAACCCGGGACAGCGCGGCCCAAGGCGGGTATCGGCTCAAGTCCAGCGGAGTGAGCTGGACCGACCCCGTCAAGGCGGCGGCACTGCGAGACGCGTTGGCCGCGCGCAAGATCGAGAACGTCATGCTGGTCTCGGCGGTCATGGCCGCCGCAGCGCTGGCGCAGGCCATGGGCAGCGCGACCAACTGGGCCCGCACGGCGCTGCTGCTCGTCGAACCGGACAGCGCGACCCTGGCTGTCGTCGACACCTCGCACGGGACGGTCACAGACGTGCATCGGCAGCCGCTGCCCGGCGACGACGACGCCGCACTAGCGAAACTCGCCGCGATGGTCTCGGACGCCGAGTCGATGAGCGCGCGGCCCGACGGGTTGTTCCTGGTCGGCTCGGAGGTCGACATTCCCTCCATCAAACCCACGCTCGAGGCGGCGACCGCCCTGTCGGTGACGACGCCCGAGGAACCCGAGATGGCCCTGGCGCGCGGCGCCTCGCTGGCCGCGGCGAACGCGAAGCTGGGCGCGCCGCGAACGGTCGCGATGAGCGCCACGCAGACCGCCTCGGCCGCGGCGGCCGAGCTCGCCTACAGCGCCGAGGACGACCCGGCCTCCGACGCCCACCGGCTCTCGGGCACCCCGGCGCAGCAGCGCCGCAGCCGCAAGTCGATCGTGACCATCGCCGCCGTCGCGGCGGTGTTCGTCGGCGGCGTCGCGGCGTTGACGCTGGCACTGATCTTCGGGAATCGGCCGCCCGCGGACCAGCGGCCCGACGTCGGCACGAACGTCGTCGCGCCGCAGCATCCGGACTGCCGTCGGCGCCATCGACACACCAAGTACGGTGTCCAAAGCTCCTCCAATAGTCGGTTGCTAGCCAATAACGGTGAGGGCGGGCTCGTCGCACGAATTGGTGGCGCGAGAGATCGCTTGGTCCCCACCGTTATTCCCCTAGTAACCCGATTTTACGCTCGTTCGCCGCCGCGGGGGTGGCCCGGGACCGGGCCTCGGCCGGCCTACGGGGACGGAATCCCAGGCCCCAGATGGCGGTGCAGCCAGTCGTCGTAGTAGGTGATGCGCGGTCCCACCGGATCGGCCCGCAGCAGCGGATCGAGGATGGCCCCGCTCAGCGTGA
>NZ_LZMG01000243.1:0-9315 GCF_001673615.1 Mycobacterium sp. 1245499.0 | reverse complement strand
CTGGGTGAAGTGCACCAGGTAGCGCGCCGAGTTCTTGGCGTCGGTGTCCACATACACCCCGACGCCGCCGCCGGCGCCGGTGCGCTGCAGGATGCCGATGGCCCGGGCCAGCGCCTCGGCATCGGCGGCGTCGTCGATCACGGCCATCTCGTCGAGCAGCGGCCGCACGCCGCGGCGCTGCACGGTGTCCTCGTCGAGGAAGCTGGCATACAGGTCGCCGATGCGTTGCGCGTCGTCGTCGCCGGCGGCCGAACCCTGCCGGCTGGCCTCGACGATCAGGTCGCGCACCTGTTCCTCGGCGCGGTCATACAGCTGCCGGAACGCCCCGTCGGTCGCGCGGTCCGCCGGTATCTCGTATTCGGCCAGCCAGCGGCCGTTGACGTGACCGAACAGGTCGTCTTGGGGGCGGATGCTGTCGTCGACAAAGCTCAGGTCGATGCCCGAGCGGATGGCCGTATTCGTCACCCCGCCATCCTTCCATCTTTCCCGGGTGCAACGATCGGGCCATGTCCGACGGCGAGCGAACCGAGGCACCTGCTGATGAAGCTGTCGTCGACGTCGACCCCGAAGCCGACGTCGACGCGGACTCGAACGACGACGCCGACGCGGACGAATTCGAAAGCGATGGCGTCTTTTCCCATTACGGCGTCGCGTCCGCGGTCCTCGGGGTGCTGTCGGTGGCAGCGGTGGTGCTCGGCTCCGTCATTTGGTCCGACCACCGCGACCAGGTCGCCGAACGCGGCTATTTGAGCCGGGCCATGCAGACCGCCGCGGAGTGGGCGAACGTGCTGATCAACATGAACAGCGGCAACGTCGACGCCAGCCTGCAGCGGCTGCACGACGGCACGGTCGGGGAACTCAACACCGACTTCGACGCCGCCGTGCAGCCGTACAAGGCGGTCGTGGAGAAGCTGCAGTCCAAGAGCGCCGGGCGCATCGAAGCGGTGGCGATCGAGACCGTGCACCGTGACCTGGACACCCGGCCGGCGGGCGCGGGGCCGCCAAGAGAGATAGTCACCACCAAGCTGCCGCCGTTCGCGAGCCGCACCGACTCGGTGATGCTGATCGCCACGTCGGTCAGCGAAAACGTCGGAGCCAAGCCGCAAACCGTGCACTGGAACCTGCGGCTGGACGTCTCCGACGTGGACGGCAAGCTGATGATCTCCGGATTGGCTTCGATCAGGTGAGGATCCGATGAGGAACATCTGGCGGCTGTTCGCCTTCGACGTCGCGGCCCCGCTGGCCGCCATCGCGGCGCTGCTGGCCATCGGGCTGGTGCTGGGCTGGCCGCTGTGGTGGGTGTCGGCGTGTTCGGTGCTGATCCTGCTGATCGTCGAAGGCGTGGCGATCAATTTCTGGCTGCTGCGCCGCGATTCGGTCAGCGTCGGCACCGATGACGACGCGCCGGGGCTGCGCCTGGCGGTCGTGCTGCTGTGCGCGGCGGCGCTCACGGCCGCCGTCGCGACCGGCTACAGGCACTGGACCAGGGCGGACAGCGACTTCACCAACGACTCCCGCAAGGTCGTTCAGATCGCCACCGGCATGGCGGAGGCGATGGCGTCGTTCAGCCCCACAGCCCCGACCGATTCCATCGACCGAGCCACGGCGACGATCGTCCCGGAGCATGCGGCCGCGTTCAAGGAGCAGTACTCCAAATCCAGCGCCGATCTGGCCCAGCACAACGTCACCGCCCAGGCCACCACCGTTTCGGCCGGAGTCGAGGCGCTCGGACCGTCGGCCGCCAGCGTGGCGGTGGTCCTGCGGGTCACCCAGAACACCCCGGGACAGCCGCCCAGTCAGGCGGCGCCGGCGCTGCGGGTGACGCTGACCAAGCGCGGCGGCGACTGGCTGGTCGCCGACGTGCTGCCGGTGCGATAGATCAGTTGGCTTCGGCCGAGCGCGCGGACTTCACCTTGACGAACCGGTCCGACAAGCGCCGGATCCGGATCATCAGCGCGGCCGTCGGGCTGGTGCTGCCGTCCAGGTAGCCGTCCAGCTCCTCGGCGGTGACGCCGATGCGGGACGCGAATTCCTGCGGGGCGAGACCCGATCGGTCGATCAAGAGGCGCACGTGGCGGGCGACCTCGGCGCGTTCGTTGGCCTCTAAGTGGGTGCGGGCCCGCTCGAGCACCTCCCACAGCGCCTTGGCGATGCCGTAGGGCCGGGTGCCCTCGAGGACCTCTTCGACCTGGCGGGCGGTCCGCCCGTACGGGTCGCGCTTGAGCGCGCCGGCGATGCGCTTCCAGGTCGCGATGTCACCGCCCTGCAAGGCCGACCGGATGGCGGCCGTCGGCCAGAACTCCACCGGCTGCTCGGGGTCCTGGAAGGGCCCTCCAGTCGGTCCCCCGGGCTGCCCACTGCCGCGTTGACGCTGTTCGGGACCCGGCCGGTGGGGCGGCGGCGCGGAGCGTCGGTCGGGTGCCAACGTCACCTCGCCTCCTCCAGCATCGCCACGGCCACCGACAGGCAGCGCTGCCGGATTTCCTCCCAGTCCGAGCCCGCGTCGGCATCCGATTCCTGGTCTTCCGGGTGGTCGCAGGGGTTGGGATCTGCGAGTCTTCGGACCAACTGGGTGGCAATCCACTGCCGCCTGGATGATTTACAACAGTAATACCTGTCCATTCCGGCCAGCACCACCGCGGCGGTCTCGGGCTCCAATGAATCGACCATGTCTGCAAAGTCGGCATAATCGCGCCGACTGTTACGGCTCATGATCAGGTAGCCCTTCAGCCGCAGGGTCTCGGCACCGGTCGGAACCAGCAGCCGGTCACCGGTGGGCAGCTGCACGTTGGTGGTCTCCACCGGGCTGCGCCGTTCGTATTCGGGCCCGTCGCCGGCCCCGGCGGTGTCGTTCTCCAGCGCGTCGATCGCGACCGACAGGCGTCCGCGCCACAGCGTCACCGGGTGAACCGGCCGGTCGGTCCCGGCGATGGCCTTGGCGATGCCGTTGCGCGAGGCCAGCCCGCCGACCAGCTTCTTGGCCGCCAGGGAGCCGTTGGTGTGGCCGTTGGAGCCGGGTTTCTTGTCGGCCGCGCCCACGCCGACGCTGACCCGCTCCTCGCTGAGCGCGACCTGGTGGGGGATCTGCCCGGGACCCAGGCCGCGGGGCTGGTCCTCGTCGGTGCCGGAGACCGCCTGGGCGGCGTTGCGGCCGCAGCCGGTGAAGGCGAGCGGATCGGCCACGCAGATGGCGTCGGGGGCCAGCTGCTTGAGCTTCGCGGCGGACTTGAGCACCATCCGCAGGTCGGCGTTGGGCGCCACCAGCGCCGAGATGTCGTCGGGGATGACGACGACGTCGCCGAGGTCGACCTCGGGCAGCGGCCGGTCGAAGTCGACCGACGGCAGCACGCGCGACAGCCAGGGCGGCAGCCACCAATTCCACTGGGCGAACATCGCCATCAGCGCCGGCACCATCACCAGCCGCACCACCGTGGCGTCCACCGCGATCGCGACCGCGCAGGCGACACCGATCTCGGCCACCAGCGGCATGCCGGCGAACGCGAACCCGACGAACACCGCGATCATGATCAGCGCGGCGCTGGTGATGGTGCGCGCGCTGGTACTGACGCCGTAGGCCACCGCGTCGCGGGTGTTCCCGGAGTGCAGGAAGCGCTCCCGGATGCGGGTGAGCAGGAAGATCTCGTAGTCCATCGACAACCCGAAGGTCATCGCGAGCACCAGCGGGGGCACGGTGCTGTCGATCGAGCTGATCTGGGCGAAGCCGAGGTCCTTCAGCCACCCCCACTGGAACACCATCACCAGGCTGCCGTAGGCGGCGGCGACGGACAGCAGCGTCATCAGCACACCCTTGAACGCCAAGAACACCGAGTGAACCGACACCAGCAGCATCACGAACGCGATCAGCGCCACGATGCCCAGCACCAGCGGCTCGGTCTTGGACACCTGATCGTCGAAGTCCTTGATCAGCGCGGTCGGGCCGCCGACGTCCACCCGCGCCGTGCCCGCCTCGGGGATCTTGGGCAGCTGCGCGCGCATCCAGCCGACGGTCTCGCGGGCCTTCATGTCCTCGGGATCCACCGACAACACCGCCGAGAGCAGCGCGCTGCCGTTGTCCTCGGCGAACTGCGGCGGCGACACCGACACGATGTTGGGTGCCTGCGACATCCGCTGGCGGATCGCGCCGACGGTGTGGCTGTGCTCGGGGGAGGCCGCGCCGCCGTCGGGGAAGTTGATCAGCACCCGGACCGGGCCCAGCGCGCCGGGACCCAGCGCCTGGGCCGCCGCGCCCACCCCGGCGCGGATTTCGTGCGACGAGTCGAACTGGCGCAGCAGGCTGTTGCCCAGCACCATCGACGCGGCCGGCGCCGCCATCACGAGCAACACCAGCGACGCCGCCAGCGCCGACATCCACGGCCGGCGCATCACCCAGCCGATCCAGCGGTTCCAGAACCGGGACTGGGTGCTTTCGGGGCGGCGCGACCAGTGCAGCAGGGCCGACCGCTTGGCGGCCGCCCGGCCGAACGTCGCCAGCGCCGCCGGCGTCAACGTCGTCGAGGTCAGCATGGCCACGGCCACGGCCAGGATGGCGCCGGTGGCCATCGATTTCAGCGCCGGGGTGTTGATCACGTAAATCCCGGTGAGCGAGGCGATCACCGTCATCCCGGACAGCACCACGGCCAGCCCGGAGGTGGCCATCGCGGCGTCGACGGCCTCGCGGGGCTGCCGCCCGGTCCGCAGTTCCTCCCGGAACCGCATCAGGATGAACAGCGAGTAGTCGACGGCCAGCGCGATCCCGAACATCGACACCGTCGAGGTCACGAAGACCGACATGGTGGTGTAGGCGGACAGCAGATAGACCAGGCCCATGGTGACCACGACCGTGCAGACGCCCAGCGCCAGCGGGATGGCGGCGGCCGCCAGCGAGCCGAACACGGCGAGCAGCACGATCAGGATGACCGGCAGGTTCCATTTCTCGGCCGCGGCGATGTCGTGCTTGGTGTTGGCCGCGGCGGCGGCGGACAGCGCGCCCTGCCCGATGACGTAGAGCCGGACCCGGCCGTTGGCGGTCTGGCCGGGCTGGTCGCCCTTGATACCGACCTTGGTGCGCAGCTGCTTGGCCACGTCGCTGGTGTTACGGGAATCCAGCCGCACCGACAGCACGTAGGGCCGGTCCGGCTGCGGCGGCCGCTGGGTGGGGTTGGGGATCTCGGTGGTACCGGGGATGCCGGCCGCGATCTGCCGCAGCTGCGCGACGGCGTCGTTCATGTCCTGGTAGCTGGCGTCGGGACGGGGTGCGGCCACCAGCGCCAGCGACGACCCGCCCTGATCGTGGTAAAGCTCCTCGAGCTGGTCGTGGACCGCCAGCGACTGCGATCCGGCCACGTCGAACCCGCCGCCGGTGAGATTGCCCGACTGTGTCAGCGCCAGATAGACGGCGGGAACCAATGCCAGCAACCAGCCTGTGAAGACCAACCAGCGGTACTTACGCAGGCTGCGGCTGAGGCGCATCATTAACTGCTGGATTTTTCCGCTCCCCGGTTCTCGCGTAACGCGTGTTGGCGACGATACCGCAGCAGGCTGTGGATTATGCGGGCTTATCTAGTTCCTGAGCTGCGACGACGGTGTTGTTGCCAAGACGCTGCGAAGACGTTGTGAACTGGTGACCAAGCGGGATTTCGATCACATATCCCGTCAGGCGCTTTGTTCGGACTGGCAGCGGTGATATCGGCGGTGGCAGGATGTCGGATGGCCCGCGCGGCCCCGGGGGATTCGGGGATGCCTGCGCTGAAACGGGCCGTCTGTTGCAGCCGTTTGCGAGGCGCCCATCCGGCGGTCCGTCGCAAACTCGAAGGAGTTACCCATGACGAGAGCCACCGCTGGACGGGGTCGCAGAATCTTCGCCGGGCTGGTCGCCGCCGCGGTGCCCGGAGCGGCCGCGGCGGTGTTCGCCGGCGCGCCGGCGACCGGCGCGAACGACCCGTGCGCGGCCAGCGAGGTCGCCCGGACGATCGGCTCGGTGTCCAAGTCGATGGGTGACTACCTTGATTCGCACCCGGAGACCAACCAGACGATGACCTCGATGCTCCAGCAGCAGGCGGGTCCGCAGTCGGTGAACGGGCTGAAGTCCTACTTCGACGCCAACCCCAAGGTGGCCGGCGACATGACGTCGATCGCCCAGCCGCTGACCAGCCTGTCGCTGCAGTGCAAGCTGCCGATCTCCATCCCGCAGGCGCTGGGCATGGTCCAGCAGGCGCAGGGCGCGGCCGGTGGGCTGCCCGCGCTGCCGGCGAACCCCGCGCCAGCGTCGCCGTTGGGTGGGACCACCGGTGGCGCCCCGGCGTCGCCGCCCGCGGCGACCAACCCGCTCCCGGGTCCGCCGCGGGGGAACACCGTCGGCTAGGGCTGGCCGTCCGTCTCCGGATTGCGATCGGCCGGGTTTTGATCTGCCGGATTCCGGTCCGGCGGTAACGGCCCCTGCAGCGCCGCCTCGGTCGGGTCGGCCGCGGTGTTGCCCGCGAGCGGGACGACGGGCAGCGGACCGGTGATCGGGTCCTCGTCGGAGTCCGTGACGTTCTCGGTGCGGAACACGAAGAAAAACACCACCCAGCCGATCGCCGAGATGAGCAGCCAGCTGATCAGCCGGTAGATCAGCATCGCCGAGATCGCATTGGGCAGCGACATCCCGCTGGACACCAGGCCGGGCACCAGCACCGCCTCGACGATCAACAGCCCGCCGGGCATCAGCGGGATCGTGCCGACCGCGCGGGCGGCCGCGTAGGCCACCGTCAGCCCGGCCACCGAGGCGTGGTCCCCGGCGGCGTAGGCGGCAAACCCCAGGCAGGCGACGTCGGCGATCCAGTTGAACATCGACCAGCCGAACGCCACGCTCAGGTCGCGCCGGCCCAGGCTCACCGACTCCAGCTGCATCAGCGTCTCGCGCCACTTGTCCAGGCCGGCCTCGGCCGGCCTGCCGCGAACCGAGTTGACCCACGCGAGGACCCGGCTGCCGATGCCGTCGATCAGCTCCGGGCGCGACGCGACGGCCTGGGCCAGCAGCAGCAACGCCACGAAGCCGCCGAGGGTGAACAGCAACGAGAACGGGTTGTTCTTCGCGCCCAGCAGGAAGGCGCCGCCCAGGCCGAGCAAAGCCAACCCCACCGCCTGCAGCACGCCCGACATCACCAGCTGCCACGACGCCACCACCGTCGAGGCGCCCCAGAGCCGCTGCTGGCGGAACAGGAAGGTCGCCGACAGCACGGGCCCGCCGGGCATCGTGGTGCTCAGCGAATTGGCGGCGTAGAAGGCCGCCTCGGACCGCAACTGCTTGACATGCACGCCCGCCGACCTGAGCAACGTGCGCTGGATCTGGGCGAAGCTGTGCATCGACGCGGCCGCCGCCGCCACCGAGGCGAGCAGCCACCACCAGTTCGCCTCGTACAGGCTCATCCAGGCCTTGGCCAGCTGATCCCAGCCCAGCGAAACCTCGACGGCGAGCACGATCGCTACCGCGCCCAGGATCACCCAGCGCGCCCACCAGTACTTCCCGCGCGGGGTCTCGCCCGCGCAAGAAGGCGGGAGCACCTCCCGCGGAGGTGTGGTTTTATCGGCGGGTGCGTCGTGCGGCACGTGATTTAGGGTAACGGTGCAGGTGGCGCCGGGATCGCTGCGCATCGCCTACCGTGTCCCGGACGTTCCGGGGTCGTAACCGGATCGTGCCGACGGTGATGACTCCGGGCGACGCGCAGGCGCGCGCGGACACGGCCGGGACACGTTTGACGGCGCCCCGCTGCGGATAGGCTGGCCCAATGTCAGCAAACGTCGACGATGCCTCGGTCGAACCCCTTGTCCGCAAGACCGCCGCCTGGGCCTGGCGTTTGCTCGTCATCCTGATCGCCGTGCTCGCCCTGCTGTGGGTGGTGCAGAAGCTGGAAGTCATCGTCGTTCCGGTGCTGGTGGCGCTGCTGCTGAGCGCGCTGCTGGTGCCGGTGGTGGACTGGCTGGACAAACGCGGCATGCCCCGCGGTGGCGCGGTGGCGCTGGTGTTGCTGGGTGGCTTCGCCATCCTGGGCGGCATCCTGGCGTTCGTCATCCTGCAGTTCATCGACGGCCTGCCCGGCCTGACCGAACAAGTGACCCACAGCATCGAGTCGACGCGCCGCTGGCTGATCCACGGGCCCGCGCACCTGCGCAACGAACAGATCGACAGCGCGGGCAACGCCGCCATCGAGGCGCTGCACAACAATCAGGCGAAGCTGACCAGCGGCGCGCTGTCCACCGCGGCCACCGTCACCGAGCTCGTCACGGCGGCGGTGCTGGTGCTGTTCACGCTGATCTTCTTCCTCTACGGCGGCCGCAACATCTGGCAGTACGTCGTGCAGATCGTCCCGTCGCACGTGCGGCACCGGGTGCACGAGGCCGGCAACGCCGGGTACGGATCGCTGATCGGATACGTGCGGGCCACCTTCCTGGTGGCGCTGACCGACGCCGCCGGGGTCGGCACCGGTCTGGCGATCATGGGCATCCCCCTCGCGCTGCCGCTGGCATCGGTCGTGTTCCTGGGCGCATTCATCCCGCTGGTCGGTGCCCTGGTCTCGGGCCTGGTGGCCGTCGTGGTCGCGCTGCTGGCCAAGGGCATCGTGTACGCGCTGATCACGCTGGGCCTGCTGATCGCCGTCAACCAGATCGAGGCTCACCTGCTGCAACCGCTGGTGATGGGCCGCGCGGTCTCGATTCACCCGCTCGGGGTGGTGCTCGCCATCTCTACCGGCGGCGTGCTGGCCGGCATCGTCGGCGCCCTGCTGGCGGTCCCGACCGTCGCATTCCTCAACAATGCGATCCACGTGCTGCTGGCACCGGACCCAGAGGCGGAAGCCGAAAAACAGACCGAGGAAGCGGACGAGCAGACCGCGATCCTGCAGGCCGAACCGGACCAGCCCGAGAACGCATCCGGCTGAGGCCCAAGACTTTTCGCTTGCGCCGGGTGACCGGCTACAGCCGTCCCTCGCGGCGCAGCAGATCCTGCGCGGACAGTCCGCCGCCGGAGCGTCGGCGTTGCCGGGCCGGGTCGCCGTTTTCGTTCTGCTCGTGCGCGTTCACCTGCTCGCTGGCCGCGTTCGGGTCATTCGGGCCTGAGCCCTCCGACCGCATTTTCGGCAGGGCGGTGGTGGGTTCGGCGGCGTCACCGTCCTCGGAACGGTTGCCGGGCACCGGAATGGCCCGCGTCTGATCGCCGGACGGCGGTGCCGCCGGACCGGTGGCCGGTGGCCGGTGGGGGGTCTGCGGCGGCGCGGAATTGGTGGCGGGGCGTGGGTCGGCCGGCCGGTCACGGCCGGGTGCGCCCGGGCCGCCCTGCGC
>NZ_LZMG01000242.1:0-18131 GCF_001673615.1 Mycobacterium sp. 1245499.0 | reverse complement strand
TACAAGGGACATCGGCCTGCGCCGCGAAATCGAGCGCTTCCCCTTCGTCCCCGCCGGGTGGGTCCAACCGAAATTCGATGTGCCGATAGGCATCCGTGGTCGTCCGGTGGTGGCGCCGGTTGTCATCGAAGGTGCCCATCCGCAGCCGCTCCGAGCGAAGCAGTTCGACGTCGACGTCGGCGATGCTGCGCCGCTCCCCCTTGGGAAAGCGCTCGGAGGAGGCCAGCATCACGCCGTTTTCGAACACCATGGTTTGGCCGTCCCAGGCCAGATCCGTCGTCGATTCGCCTTCTCCGGCAGCCGAATACACGTAGGCGGCCAGGCAACGCGACGAGGCCGACCGGGCCAGCAGGCAGCGGTCCTCGGCGCGCCCGATCGTGATCGGGCTGCCGGACAGGTTGGCCAGCACCGTCGCACCCGCCAGCGCGGCCTCGGCGCTCGGCGGAATCGGCACGAACATGTCCTCGCAAATCTCCACGTGCAGCACGAAGCCGGGCACGTCGGAAGCCGTGAAGAGCAGGTCGGGACCGAACGGCGCCTCGACGCCGGCCAGCCGGATGGTGCCACGCTCGTCATCGCCGGGTGCGATCTGGCGGCGCTCGTAGAACTCCCGATAGGTGGGCAGGTACGACTTCGGGGCCACCCCCAGCACCGCGCCGCGATGGATCACCACCGCGGCGTTGTAGATCCGGTGCCGATGACGCAGCGGGGCACCGACGACCAACACCGGCAGCAGCTCGGCCGACGCCGCGACGATCTCCTCGATGGCCGTCTCGACGTCGTCGAGCAGCAGGTCTTGCAGCAGGATGTCTTCGATGGAATAGCCGGACAGGGTCAGCTCCGGGAACACGGCCAGCGCGACGGCGTCGTCGTGGCACTCCTGCGCCATCCGCAGGACCGTCTCGGCGTTGGCGGCCGGGTCACCGATGGCGGTGTGGTGGGTGCATGCGGCGACGCGGACGAACCCCTGGCTGTAAGCGTTGTAAAAGTCCATCGCCCTTCCATTGTCGTCGCTGGCGTGTCAACTCGCCGCGGCCGGGTATCCCCGACGACATGAGCGACACTGCTGTCCTGGTAGTCGACATGTTGAACACGTATCAGCATCCCGACGCTGAAAATTTAATACCCAATGTCGAGAAGATCATCGAGCCTTTGACCGATTTGGTCCGCCGGGCCCGTGAAACCGACGACGTCGACTTGGTGTACATCAACGACAACTACGGCGATTTCACCGCCCAGTTCTCCGATATCGTCCGGTCCGCATGCGACGGGGCCAGGCCCGATCTGGTGAAGCCGATCCTGCCGGCCGACGAGTGCCGCGTGATGACCAAGGTGCGGCACAGCGCTTTCTACGCGTCACCCCTGGACTACTTGCTCAACCGGCTGGAGACCAAGCGGGTGATCCTGACCGGCCAGGTCACCGAGCAGTGCATTCTCTACACCGCGCTGGACGCCTACGTGCGCCATTTCCCCGTCGTTATCCCCACCGACGCCGTCGCCGGGATCGACAACGAACTGTGTGAGGCCGCCCTGAAGATGATGGAGCAGAACATGTCCGCCGAGCTCACGACGGCCGCGGACTGCCTGGGCTGAGCCTCGTACTCTGGGTGTGGTGACCGTCGGCTGCGCAGAATCCCCGGAACTGGTCACGCTGTTGGCAGGGCGCCGGATCGCGGTGCTGACGGGCGCGGGCCTGTCCACCGATTCGGGCATCCCCGATTACCGCGGGCCCGATTCGCCGCCGAGCAACCCGATGACCATCCGCCAGTTCACCAGCGATCCGGCGTTTCGGCAGCGGTATTGGGCGCGCAACCACGTCGGTTGGCGCCACATGGCCGACACGCTGCCCAACGCGGGCCACCGGGCGCTGGCCGCGCTTGAGGACGCGTCGGTGGTCACAGGTGTAATCACCCAGAACGTCGATCTGCTGCACTCCAAGGCGGGCAGCCGAAACGTCATCAACCTGCACGGCACCTACGCGCGGGTGATCTGCCTGAGCTGCGGCTCCACCATGGCCCGCGCCGCGCTGGCCGACCGGCTGGAAGAGCTCAACCCCGGATTCATCGAGCGCGCCGAGGCCATCGGTGGGCTGGCGGTGGCGCCCGACGCCGACGCCGTCGTCGCGGACACCGCGTCGTTCCGGTATCTGGATTGCGAGCGCTGCGGCGGCATGCTCAAGCCCGACATCGTCTACTTCGGCGAAAGCGTCCCCAAAGACGTTGTGGCCCAAGCGTATAGGTTGGTCGAGGCGGCGGATGCGCTGCTGGTCGCCGGTTCGTCGCTGACCGTGTTCTCCGGCTACCGGTTTGTGCGTCACGCCGCCGCGCTGGGCATCCCGGTGGCCATCGTCAACCGTGGCGGTACCCGCGGCGACGATCTGGCCAGCGTCAAGGTCGATGGCGGCTGCTCTGAGTTGCTGGCCCTGCTCGCCGACGAGTTAGCGCCCCTGGCAACGCATTAGAAGGTGCACGGCATGCTGCGGATGGCGTGCACGAAGTTGCCCGCCAGGTAGGACGGCTCGCCTGCCGCGATGTCGGGCAGTTGACGGAACAGCTCGCCGAAGATGGCGCGCAGCTGCGCGCGCGCGACGTGGGCACCGAGGCAGAAGTGCAGCCCGCCACCGCCGAAGCCGACGTGGGGGTTGGGGTCGCGGCTAAGGTTCAAGCGCTCCGGGTGGTCGAACGCCTCGGTGTCCCAGTTGCCGGACGGGTAGAACATGACCACCTTCTCCCCCGCCCGGATGGCCTGACCGCCCAGCTCGATATCCGTTGCGGCGGTGCGGCGGAAGGTCATCACCGGCGTCGCCCACCGGATGAACTCCTCGATGGCCGTGCCGATTCGGTTGTCGAAATCCTCGAGCAGCCATGCCTTCTCGCGGGGAAAATCGGTGAGCGCCCGCAGGGTATGACTGATGGTCTGACGGGTGGTGTCGTTGCCCGCCACCGACAGCAGGACGAAGAACGCCGCCACCTCCGCGTCTTCCAGCCGGTCGCCGTCGACTTCGGCGGTGACCAGGCTGCTGATCAGGTCGTCACCCGGGTGTTCGCGACGTTCGGTGGCCAGCGTGCCGACGACTTGGTGCAGATACATTTGGTTTTCCAACAGGACCTCCAGCGCCGGGCGTCCGGCGAGGAACTGCGGGTCCGCCCAGGAGACCAGGGCATCGGTGGCGTGCGCCATGCGCTCACGTTCGGATTCCGGAATCCCCATCATGTCCGACAGGGTGCGGATGGGCAGTTCCTTGGCGCAGTGGTCGACGAAATCCGCGCCGCTGCCTGCGGATCGGAGCTCTTCGACGATGGTCTTGGCGTTGGCCTTGATCGAGTCTTCGATGCGGCGGACCTGGCGGGGGCTCAGCGCGGCGTGAGCGAGCTTGCGCAGCTTGGTGTGTCGCGGCGGGTCCATCGCCAGGAACGACTGCGACGCCTCGAGCAGCTCCACCGGGATGCTCTCGAACATCACCCCGTGGCCGGACAGGAAGACGTCGTTGTTGCGGCTCACCGCGACGATGTCGGAGCGCCGGGTGACCGCCCAGAAGCCGGGGTCGGCCGGATCGGGCATCAGCGAATCCTCGACCGGTGGATGCCAGCTCACCGGCCGCTCGGCCCGCAGCACGGCAAAGGAGCGCTCCCGATCGGCCGCGGTGGTGGACCAGAACGCGCGCGAGGACAGATCGATCTCGTCGTAGGCACGGCCGGACTTGTCGGTCCCGGACTTGCCCGTCAGCACGGCCATGGTGGTGATCCTCCGTCTCGTATGACACCGGTCACAGGCTCCCTGCGACGATATGCCTAGACAATCTGTCTAGTCAATATGTCGAGTACTCGGTTATGCTCGGCGCATGCCGTCGCTCACCCGCAAGCCGCAGGGCAACCGCAGCCTGGGCCGCGAGCAGCGGCGCGAGCGGATGGAGCGCCGGCTGCTGGACGCCACCGAACGGCTGATGCGCGACGGCGCGAGCTTCACCGAACTCAGCGTGGATCGGCTCTCCGGTGAGGCCGGCATCTCCCGGGCCAGCTTCTACATCTACTTCGAGGACAAGGGGCATCTGCTGCGCCGGCTTGCGGGCCAGGTATTCGGCGATCTGACCGACGGCGCGCGGAGTTGGTGGAGCGTGGCCGGGCGCCGTGACCCCGAGGACGTGCGGACCGCGATGAGCCGCATCATCGCCACCTACCGGCGCCACCAGGCGGTGCTGGTCGCGCTCAACGAGATGGCCGCCTACGACCCGCTGACGGCGGACACGTATCGCGAACTGCTGACCGGCATCTCCGAGCAGCTCACCCACGTCATCGAAGACGGCCAGGCGGACGGCTCGATCCGCCCGGAGCTGGCCGCGCTCACCACGGCCAGCGCGCTGACGTGGATGGTCGAGCGGGCCTGCCAGCAGAACCTCCCGACCAAGCCCGGCGACTATGACGCCGAACTGGCCGCCACCCTGGCCGAGATCGTCTGGGGCGCACTGTATCTCAAGCCCATCTCGGAGCACTGACCCGACCGCCGCAATTGCGCTAGCACATGCGCTAGTTCGTTCCGGAAGGTCGTCATGGTCCCGAGGCGGTGTCCGCCGGGGACCTCCTACACCGCCACCAAGTCGTCGGCGTGCACCGCGGGCCTGCGCAACTCGCCGGGCAGCTCGGAGGTCGAGCGGCCCATCATGGTGACCAGTTCGGTCGCGTCGTAGGCGACCACACCGCGGGCCACCATCACCCCGTCCGGGTCGCGCAACTCGACCACGTCGCCGGCGTAAAAGCGGCCCGAGACCGCGGTGATCCCGGCGGGCAGCAGCGAGCGACGCTGGCGCACCACCGCGCGCACCGCACCCTCGTCCAGGGTCAGGGCACCGGCAGCCTCGGCGGCGTAACGCACCCAGAACCGCCGGGCCGACATCCGCACCGGGCGTGCCGCGAACACCGTGCCGACCGAAGCGTCAGTGAGCGCGGTCGCGGCGTCGGCGGCGGCTGCCAGCAACACCGGCACACCGGCATCGGCGGCCAGCAGCGCCGACGACATCTTGGAGGTCATGCCGCCGGTGCCCAAATCGCTTCCGGGGCCGGCGATTACACCGATCAGATCCGCGGAGCTGGACACTTCCGCGATGAACCTGGCGCCTTCGGTCTTTCGAGGATCCGCGTCGTAGAGTCCGTCGATGTCGGACAGCAACACCAGCGCCTCGGCGCCGACCAGGTGAGCCACCAGCGCCGAAAGCCGGTCGTTGTCACCGAACCGGATCTCGTTGGTGGCCACCGTGTCGTTCTCGTTGACGATCGCCACCGCATGCAGGGCGCGCAGCCGATCCAGCGTGCGCTGGGCGTTGGTGTGCTGGGCCCGCATCGAGATGTCGTGCGCGCTCAGCAGCACCTGGCCGACCGTGCGGCCATAGCGGGCGAACGCGGCGCTCCACGAATTCACCAGCGCGACCTGACCGACGCTGGCCGCGGCCTGTTTGGTCGCCAAATCCCTTGGCCGACGGGATAATCCGAGCGGCTCGATGCCGGCGGCGATGGCTCCCGACGAGACGATGACGACGTCGGTCCCCGCCTTCATCCGGGCCTCGATCGCGTCGGCGAGCCCGGCCAGCCGGCCCGCGTCGAACACCCCGGCCGGTGTGGTCAGCGCGTTTGTGCCCACCTTGACCACCAGGCTGCGCGCAGTGCGGATGACGTCGCGGTGCGCGGTCACTGCTCCTCACCGCGTACTCTGGTTCTGCGCCGCTCCTCAGCATCGCTGCGCTCTGCATCGTCGCCGGCGCGCCGCTGGCGCCGGGCGGCCTTGCGTTCGGCCGCGCCGACGCGCTCGGTGCGCTCCAGCCTCGTGTCGGTTCCGCGACCGGATAGCGCAACCTGTTGTCCCGCAGGCGTTTGCGGCTCCCAATCGAACGTCATGTCCCCGATGGTCACTGCGCAGCCCGGCCGCGCGCCCAGCCGCAGCAACTCCTCTTCGACGCCGAGGCGCGCCAACCGGTCGGCCAGATATCCCACGGCCTCGTCGTTGTCGAAGTTGGTCTGGCGGATCCAGCGTTCGGGACGTGCGCCGCTGACCACGAAGACGCCGGGCTGCTGGGGATCCGGCTGCACACTGAAGCCGCTGTCGTCGACGGGTACCGGCCGGATCACCGGGCGCCGCGGCACGATCTCGGGCTGGGCCGCCTTATAGTCCGAGATGATCTGCCACAGCCCGAATATCAACGGCTGCAGGCCTTCTCGTGCCACGGTCGACACCAGGAACACCGGCCAGCCGCGCTGGGCGATCTCGTCACGGACAAACTCGGCAAGCTCGCGCGCCTCGGGGACGTCGATCTTGTTGAGCACTACGGCGCGGGGCCGCTCGGTCAGATCACCCAGTGCCGCATCCCCTTGCAGGGTGGGCGTATACGCGGCGAGTTCGGCCTCCAGCGCATCGATGTCGGAGATGGGGTCACGGCCGGGATCCGCGGTGGCGCAGTCGACGACGTGCACCAGCACGGCGCACCGCTCGATGTGGCGGAGGAAATCCAGGCCCAGGCCGCGGCCCTGCGATGCACCCGGGATCAGGCCGGGCACGTCGGCAACGGTGAAGGTGTGTTCGCCCGCCGATACCACCCCGAGGTTGGGCACCAGCGTGGTGAACGGATAGTCGGCGATCTTGGGCTTGGCGGCCGAGATCGTGGACACCAGCGAAGATTTGCCGGCCGAGGGAAAACCGATCAGGCCGGCGTCGGCCACGGTCTTGAGTTCCAGCGTCAGGTCGCGGGTCTGGCCCTGCTCGCCCAGCAGCGCAAAGCCGGGAGCCTTGCGGGCCCGCGAGGCGAGTGCGGCGTTGCCCAGCCCGCCGCGTCCACCCGCGGCCGCTTCGAACCGGGTGCCCGCGCCGACCAGGTCGGCGAGCAGCCGACCGTTTTCGTCGAGGACGACGGTGCCGTCGGGCACTTTGACTTCCAGGTCGGCGCCGGCGGCGCCGTCGCGATTGTTGCCCATGCCCTGCTTGCCCGACGGGGCGGTGACGTGGGGGTGGAAATGGAAGTCGAGCAGGGTGTGCACCTGCGGATCGACGACGAACACGATGCTGCCGCCGCGCCCGCCGTTACCGCCGTCGGGGCCTCCGAGCGGCTTGAACTTCTCGCGATGGACGGAGGCGCATCCGTTACCGCCGGCACCGGCACGCGCATGGATGACGACGCGGTCGACGAACCGAGGCATCGTGGGTCCTCTCACCTACCACCGGTCGCCGAAATCACCGGGCTGGGCCCGGAAACACACCTCAGTCGGTGGCTTGCCCGGCGGCCACGATGTTGACGGTCTTGCGGCCGCGCTTGATGCCGAACTCGACGGCGCCGGCCTCCTTGGCGAACAACGTGTCGTCCCCGCCACGCCCGACGCCCACGCCCGGGTGGAACTTGGTGCCGCGCTGCCGGACGATGATCTCGCCCGCCTTGACGACCTGGCCGCCGAATCGCTTCACGCCCAGCCGCTGCGCGGCGGAATCGCGACCGTTGCGCGAGCTGGAAGCGCCCTTCTTGTGTGCCATCTCTGCCGCCTTCGCTACTTGATCCCGGTGACCTTCAGGACCGTCAGCTGCTGACGGTGTCCCTGACGCTTGTGGTAGCCGGTCTTGTTCCTGAACTTGTGGATGCGGAT
The DNA here is from genome assembly GCF_001673615.1 of Mycobacterium sp. 1245499.0. Taxonomy (NCBI): domain Bacteria; kingdom Bacillati; phylum Actinomycetota; class Actinomycetes; order Mycobacteriales; family Mycobacteriaceae; genus Mycobacterium; species Mycobacterium sp. 1245499.0. The sequence continues at coordinate 10,515 of NZ_LZMG01000242.1, read as the reverse complement.
CTTGGGACCCTTGGTGTGCTCGAGCACCTCGCCGGTCACCGCGACCTTGGCCAGCGCGGCCGCGTCGGTGGTCACCTTGGCGCCGTCCACCACCAGGGCAACCGGCAGCGACACGTTCGAGCCGGGCTCGGATTCGAGCTTCTCGACCTTGACGACGTCCCCGACGGCGACCTTGTACTGCTTGCCGCCCGTCTTCACGATTGCGTAGGTCGCCATCGTCGTTCTGCTCCTTCTTCTAGCCGCTGCTCTGCGCGTCGCGCGCCAACCAGCCGCGGTGCACGTGGTGGGTCTGGGTGCGGGCCTGCGCCGATTACCCGGGAGTCCCGCTGCCGCCGGCCGAAGTTTTCCTCGTCCGGCCTGACGACAACTGTCCAAGGGTACGTGACCAGCGGCTACAGGGTCAAACCGGGCATGACCAGCTCAGTCCGCGTGGATCGGCGGGCCGGCCGGCCGGCCCGCAGCGCGCCTGCGTCGGGGCCGAGCCGGTCCGGCCTGTTCGGCCCCACCGGAGAACTGGCCGGCGTCGGTGTCGTCGGAATCGTCGTCCTCGGTGTCCAGGTCCTCGTCGTCGTCGTCGAGCTCGAGATCCTCGTCGTCGTCGCCGAGGTCCTCTTCGTCGTCGATGTCCTCGTCGTCGTCGAGGTCGTCGTCGTCCGAGTCCTCGTCGTCGGTGTCTTCGTCGTCCTCGTCGTCCGAGTCCTCGTCCTCGGTGTCCTCGTCGTCGGTGTCCTCGTCGTCGGTGTCCTCGTCGTCGGTGTCCTCGTCGAAGTCCTCTTGGTCGGTGTCCTCGACGCCGCGCGCCGCCTTCTTCTGCTCCAGCTCGTCGGTGGCTTCAGTGGCCTCGTCGGAGTCGTCCTCGGAGTCGCCCTGCGTCGAGGAGCCGGCGGCCATCGCCTTGAACATCGGATGCTCGCCCGGAGCGTGGGCGGGCACCTTGGCCACCACCTGCTCTTCGGCCTTGTTCTTCTTGCGCCTGCCCCGGCGGCCGCCGCCACCGGATTCGGACTTGCGCCCGTTCGACGAGGCCGAGTCCACCGGGTCGGCGTGCAGCAGGATCCCGCGGCCACCGCAATTCGGACACGACGTCGAGAAGGCCTCGATCAGGCCGGTGCCCAACCGCTTGCGGGTCAGCTGGACCAGGCCGAGCGACGTCACCTCGGACACCTGATGGCGGGTGCGGTCGCGGGCCAGCGCCTCGGTCAGCCGGCGCAGCACCAGGTCGCGGTTGGACTCGAGCACCATGTCGATGAAGTCGATGACCACGATGCCGCCGATGTCGCGCAGCCGCAGCTGGCGCACGATCTCCTCGGCCGCCTCGAGGTTGTTCTTGGTGACCGTCTGCTCGAGGTTGCCGCCGGACCCGGTGAACTTGCCGGTGTTGACGTCGACCACCGTCATGGCCTCGGTCCGGTCGATCACCAGCGTGCCGCCCGAGGGCAGCCACACCTTGCGTTCCATCGCCTTGGCGAGTTGCTCGTCGATGCGGTGCACCGCGAACACATCGGGACCGTTCTCGGCGGTTTCGTATTTGTTCAGCTTCGAAACCAGGTCGGGCGCAACCGAATTCACGTAATCGTTGATGGTGGTCCAGGCTTCTTCACCGGACACGATGAGGCCGGCAAAGTCCTCGTTGAACAAGTCGCGGATGACCTTGACCAGCACGTCGGGCTCTTCGTAGAGCGCCACCGCGGCGCCGGCGGCCTTCTCCTTGATCTCAATGGCCTTGGCCTCGATCTGTTGCCAGCGCTCCTGCAGGCGGGTGACGTCGCTGCGGATGTCCTCTTCTTTGACGCCCTCGGACGCCGTGCGAATGATCACACCCGCGTCGGACGGCACCACTTCGCGCAGGATCTCTTTGAGCCGCTGACGTTCGGTGTCGGGCAGCTTGCGGCTGATCCCGGTCGACGACGCCCCCGGCACGTAGACCAGGTAGCGGCCCGCCAGTGACACCTGCGTGGTCAGCCGCGCGCCCTTGTGTCCGACCGGGTCCTTGCTGACCTGGACGACGACGTAGTCGCCCGGTTTGAGCGCCTGTTCGATCTTGCGGTCGGATCCGCCGAGCCCGGCGGCTTCCCAGTTGACCTCACCGGCATAGAGCACACCGTTGCGGCCGCGGCCGATGTCGACGAACGCCGCCTCCATCGACGGCAGCACGTTCTGGACGATGCCCAGGTAGATGTTGCCCACCAGCGAGGCCGACGCGGCCGACGTGACGAAGTGCTCGACGACGATGCCGTCCTCGAGCACCGCGATCTGGGTGTAGCGCGAGCCCTGGTGCGGCGGCTCGGTGCGGACCCGGTCGCGCACGACCATCATCCGCTCGACGGCCTCGCGGCGGGCCAGGAATTCGGCCTCGGTCAACACCGGGGGGCGGCGCCGTCCGGCATCGCGGCCGTCCCGGCGCCGCTGCCGCTTGGCTTCTAGCCGCGTCGAGCCGTTGATGCCCTTGATCTCGTTGTTGGCGCTGGCGGAGTCGTCTCCGCCGCCGCCCTTGCCGTTGCGGGGCGGGCGCTCGTGCACCACGGTGTTCGGCGGATCGTCGGGCGACGAGCCCTCGTCGTTGTCGTCGCCGGATCCGGATTTGCGGCGGCGGCGCCGGCGGCGGCGCCGATTGCCGCCATCCGCCGAGCCGTCGTCACCGTTGTCGGAGTCGTCGGAATCGTCCGAGTCGTCGGTGTCCTGGCCGTCGGAGTCCTCGGCGTCGCCGGAGTCGGGTTGGCCGCCCTTCCTACCCCGCGGTTGGCCCTCGTCGTCGTCGCCGTCGTCGCCCTGGCCGTCGGGTCCGCCCTGCTCACCGCGTCCGCGACCGCGACCGCGGCGGCCGCGGCGGCGCCGCTTGTTCGACGGCCGGTCAGCCTGCTCGTCATCGTCGGAGTCGGCGTCATCCGAGTCGTCGCCATCGTCGTCGCTGCCGGCGTCGTCCTCGCGGGCGTCGATCGGCTGGGGTGCGACGAACAACGGCATGTAATGCGGCCGCTCGGCGGCGGTGTCGGGGGTCTCGAGCAGCAGCCGGGATTCGGGCTCCTCGGCTGCGGCCGCCGGCGCGGGGTCCGCATCTTCCGGGGTTCCGGCGGGCTGTGCGGCCGCCAGCAAGTCTCGCACCCGCACCGCGTCGTCGCGGTCCACGGTGGAATGCGCGCTGCGGATGCGCCCGTCGAGCTCGCTGAGCGCGTCCAGCACCCGCTTGCTGGTGGTTCCCAACGTTCGGGCCAGCGAATGAACTCTCAGGCGGTCCGGCAGTTCCTGCGGCCGAGTCGATTCTTCTGATGGGTCTGCAGTCGGTGCACCGTCTACCACGTATTCTCCTCAAGCCCCCGGGCGCGTCGTTGCGACGCGGCCACGCGAGGGCTTCGCTATGGGCCCGGGTCACTTCTCCCGGACTTGTGATGGTCTCGCCCCGAGCGGCCCAGGATCGCAGACCCACTCGGCGCCGTGCTGAATGACGGCCTGACATGCAGCGAACCAAGGCGACGGGGCTATTGGTCGCGCTTGTCTAAGTCTTCATTCGGGTGTCTGTCGCCGGTCCGGCGACGTTCACCCGAGACCAGTATCCCACATCACGTGGCGGTCCCAGCCACACCTGAGCCAGCCCGCGCCAGCAAAGTCGCTGCGGACCGCGCCGCGGCGGCCATCGCCGCAGCTCTACGCGTTGGGAAACCAGAGCGCGATTTCCCGCTTCGCGGATTCGGTGGAATCCGACCCGTGCACCAGATTGAGCTGCGTCTCGAGCCCGAAGTCGCCGCGGATGGTGCCGGGAATCGCCTTTTCCACCGGGTCGGTCCCGCCCGCGAGCTGCCGAAACGCGGCGATCGCGCGGGGCCCCTCCACGATGGCCGCCACCACCGGTCCGGAGGTGATGAACTCCAGCAGCGAGTCGAAGAACGGCTTGCCCTCGTGCTCCGCGTAGTGCTGGGCGGCAAGGTCGCGGCTGACCGCCCGGAGCTCCAGCGCGGTGATGGAGAGGCCTTTGCGCTCGATGCGGCCGATGATCTCCCCCACCAGGTGCCGCTGGACGCCATCGGGCTTGATCAGTACCAATGTCCGTTCGGTCACGGCGGACAGCGTACATAACCGGGCGGCGAAGAGTCGGGCGACGGCGGTCGGGAGGTCATCGCCGACCCGCGCCGCTAGCCCTGGCGGCGCCGGACCTCGGCCCGGAAGTAGGCGATCAGGGCCCACAGCCCGGTGAACAGCACGCCGATGAACCCCACCCCCGGATAGACCGCGAAGCCGGCCAGCAGGATCACCTGGACCCCCAGGTTGGCCCAGATCGCCCAGGGTTTGCGCTGCACGCCGGCCATCAGGATCAGCAGCACGGCCAGCCCGATCAGGTAGCTCAGCGACACCGTCGTCAGGCCGCCGCCGACCGCACCCACCACCGGGATCGCCAGCAACACCACGATCGCTTCCAGGATCAGCGTCAACGCCATCACCGCGCCAAAGCTCCGCCACGGGTCGGCCTGCGGCGCCGGGGCCTGCTCGTCGGGGTTCTCGGGGACGTCGGTCATTGCGGATCACGACCGAACAGGGTCCGGGCCGCCCCGGCGGTGACGACCGAGCCGGTGATGACGATGCCGGTACCGGAGAACGCTTCGGCCGGCCCGTCGGTCGCGGCGTCATCCACCAGCGCGGTCGCGACGTCGATGGCGTCGCGCAGGTTCTCGGCGGTGCTCACGCGGTCGGGCCCGAACCGCTCGCGCGCGGCCAGGGCCAGCGATTCGACATCGAGTGCCCGCGGGGATCCGTTGTGCGTGATCACGACGGCGTCGAACACCGGCTGCAGGGCGGCGAGAATGCCGTCGACGTCCTTATCGGCGAGCACGCTGAGCACCCCGACGAGATAGCGGAAGTCGAACTCGTCGGCCAGGGTCTGCGCCAGCGCGGCCGCGCCGGCGGGATTGTGCGCGGCGTCGATGAATACCGTTGGGGCGCTGCGCATCCGCTCGAGCCGGCCGGGGCTGGCGACCGCGGCGAAACCGGCGCGAACCGCGTCGACGTCGAGCTGGCGCTGCGCACCGGCGCCGAAAAACGCCTCGACAGCCGCGAGGGCCAGCACGGCGTTGTGCGCCTGGTGTTCGCCGTGCAGCGGCAGATAGACATCCGAATACACCCCGCCGAGGCCCTGCAGCTGCAGCACCTGCCCGCCGATCGCCACCTGACGGCCCAGCACCGCGAACTCCGAATCCTCGCGGGCCACCGCGGCGTCGGCCTGCACGGTTCGGTCCAACAACACTTCCATCGCCTCGGGCGCCTGACGCGCGATGACGGCCACGGTATCGGGCGCTCCCTCGGGCGCGCGGGTGATGATGCCGGCTTTCTCCCCCGCGATGCCGGCGAGGTCGTCGCCCAGGTATTCGACGTGGTCGATGGAGACCGGGGTGATGACGGCGACCGGGGCGTTGATCACGTTGGTGGCGTCCCAGCGGCCGCCCATCCCCACCTCGACGACCGCGACGTCGACGGGGGCGTCGGCGAATGCGGCGAACGCCATCGCGGTCAACACCTCGAACTTGCTCATCGCCGGCCCACCGTCGGCCTGCGACTGCGCATCGACCATCTGCACGAACGGCTCGATCTCGCGATAGGTCGCCACGTACTGGGCCGGGCTGATCGGCTTGGAGTCGATCGAGATGCGTTCGACCGCCGATTGCAGGTGCGGGCTGGTGGTGCGCCCGGTGCGCCGGTGCAGCGCGGTGATCAGCGCGTCGATCATCCGGGCCACCGAGGTCTTGCCGTTGGTGCCCGCCACGTGGATCGACGGGTAGGCCAGCTGCGGGGAGCCCAGCAGGTCCAGCAACGCGCTGATCCGGGTCAGGCTGGGCTCGAGCTTGGTCTCCGGCCAGCGCTGGTCCAGCAGGTGTTCGACCTGTAACAGCGACGCGATCTCGTCGGGGGTGGGGACCGGGTCGGGAAGCTCGGTGGGAACCTCGTCCTGCGGCCACTCGGGCTCGGTCATCGAACGCTCACTGCAGCCCGGCTAGCCGCGCGTTGATCCGCTCGGTCTCCTCCTGGGCCAGGCGCTGACGGTCCCGGATCTTGTCGACGACGTGTTGCGGCGCCTTGCCCAGGAAGTCCTCGTTGGCCAGTTTGGCGGTGGTCGACGCGAGCTCCTTGTGCGCCGCGGCCAGGTCCTTTTCCAGGCGGCGACGTTCGGCGGCGACGTCGATGGTGCCCGAGGTGTCGAGCTCGACGACGACGGTCCCGCGGCGCAGCCGGACCTCCACCGACGCCGACGGTTGGAACTGCGGGCCCGCTGCGGTGAGCCACGCCAGCGAGGTCACCGCGCTCACCTGGGTGCCCAGATCGGATTCGTCGACGCCGGCCATCCGGGCCGGCACCTTCTGCCGGTCCGCCAGCCCTTGGTCGCTGCGGAACCGGCGCACCTCGGTCACCAGCTTTTGCATGTCGGTAATCCGCTGCGCGGCAACCTGATCCAGGCCGATACCGGACGGCTGCGGCCAGTCGGCGATCACCAGCGACTCGTGTTCGGCCTCGTCACCGGTGAGGGCCTGCCACAGGGCCTCGGTGATGAAAGGGATCACCGGGTGCAGCAACCGCAGCAGGGTGTCCAGCGTCGCCGCCAGCACGGCCGTGGTGTGCGTGATCCCTTCGGCCAGTTGGGTTTTGGCCAATTCCACGTACCAGTCGCAGAATTCGTCCCACGCGAAGTGGTAGAGCGCCTCGCAGGCGCGACTGAACTCGTAGCTGTCGAACGCCGAATCAACTTCCGCGCGAACCTCTTCCAGCCGGCCGAGGATCCAGCGGTCGGCGTCGGTGAGTTCGGCCGGCGGCGGCAGCGGGGCCAGCTTGGCGCCGTTGAGCAGTGCGTAGCGGGTGGCGTTGAACATCTTGGTACAGAAGTTGCGCGACGCCCGGACGTGATCTTCGCCGACCGCGAGGTCACCGCCGGGGCTGGCGCCGCGCGCCAGCGTGAACCGCAGCGCGTCGGCGCCGAACGCGTCCACCCAGTCCAGCGGATCGATGACGTTGCCCTTGGACTTGCTCATCTTGCGGCCGGACTCGTCGCGGATCAGCCCGTGCAGGAAGACATCGGTGAACGGCACCTGCGGGCCGCGGCGGCCGCCCAGGGTGATGGCCTCGTCGTCGCCGACGAAGGTGCCGAACATCATCATCCTGGCCACCCAGAAGAACAAGATGTCGTAACCGGTGACCAGAACGCTTGTGGGATAGAACTTCTCGAGCTCCGGGGTCTTGTCCGGCCAGCCCAACGTGGAGAACGGCCACAGCCCCGAGGAGAACCAGGTGTCCAGCACGTCGGGGTCCTGCTCCCAACCCTCCGGCGGGGTCTCGTCGGGACCAACACAACGCTGTTCGCCGTTGGGGCCGTACCAGATCGGAATGCGGTGACCCCACCACAGCTGACGCGAAATGCACCAGTCGTGCATGTCGTCGACCCAGGCGAACCACCGCGGCTCCAGGCTGGCGGGGTGAATCACGGTGTCGCCGTTGCGCACCGCGTCGCCGGCGGCCTTAGCGAGCGATTCCACCCGGACCCACCACTGCAGCGACAGCCGCGGTTCGATCGGCTCGCCGCTGCGCTCGGAGTGTCCGACGCTGTGCAGGTAGGGCCGCTTCTCCTCGGTGATCCGGCCCTGCGCCGCCAGCGCCTCGCGCACCGCGACCCTGGCCTGGAATCGGTCCATGCCGTCGAATTGCGTTCCGGTGCCGGTGATTCGGCCCTTGGTGTCCATGATCGAGATCATCGGCAGCTCATGGCGCAGTCCGATCTCGAAGTCATTGGGGTCGTGCGCGGGAGTGACTTTGACTGCGCCGGTACCGAATTCGGGATCCACGTGTTCGTCGGCCACCACCACGAGCTGACGGTCCACGAACGGGTGCGGCAGGTTGGTGCCGACCAGATGCCGGTAGCGCTCGTCGTCGGGATGCACCGCGATCGCGGTATCGCCGAGCATCGTTTCCATCCGGGTGGTGGCCACCACGATGTGTGGCTGCGAGTCGTCCATCGATCCGTACCGGAACGACACCAGCTCGCCTTCCACCTCCTGGTAGTCGACCTCGATGTCCGAGATGGCCGTCTGCAGCACCGGCGACCAGTTGACCAGCCGTTCGGCCCGATAGATCAGCCCGGCGTCGTAGAGGCGCTTGAAGATCGCCCGGACCGCTCGGGACAGCCCCTCGTCCATGGTGAACCGGTCGCGGCTCCAGTCCACGCCGTCGCCGAGCCGGCGCATCTGGGCACCGATGGCGCCGCCGGACTCCCGCTTCCAGTCCCAGACCTTCTCGATGAACAGCTCTCGGCCGAAGTCCTCTTTGGTCTTGCCGTCGATTGCGAGTTGCTTTTCGACCACGCTCTGCGTCGCGATGCCGGCATGATCCATGCCCGGCTGCCACAGCACCTCGTAGCCCTGCATTCGCTTGCGCCGCGTCAGGGCGTCCATCATGGTGTGCTCGAGCGCGTGGCCCATGTGCAGGCTGCCGGTCACGTTCGGCGGGGGCAGCACGATCGAATACCCGGGCTTGGCGCTGTTCGGGTCCGCCGCGAAGTAACCCGCGCCCACCCACTTCTGATAGATCGCGCTTTCGGCCGCAGCTGGGTCCCACGACTTGGGCAGGTCGGTGGCGGGGCTGCGGCTGGCGGTCACCCGTCAATTCTAGGGAGCGGTGTTTACCCACGTGTAAGCGCCCAAAATGCGTGACCCGGGTCACTAGGCCAGCCGCTCTACCTCCAATGTGACGCCCGCGGCCGGGAAACGGTCCAGCAGTGCGTCGCCCATCGCTGCCGCGGGCGTGAGGACGCCGTGCAGGTCGGGGAGCTTGTCGCGGTCCAGCGCCAGCGCGAGGCCGCACTCCCCCAACAACACCGACGTCGCCTTGTAGCCCGGGTCGCCGCGCTGCTCCATGCGGGCCACAAACCGGGCGCCGGTGGTCGTGGTGGTGAACGTCTCGATCCGGTAGTAGCCGCGTTCCCGGGCCTTCTCGCTCGGGCCGGTGCCGGGCTTGGGCACGATGCGCTCCACCAGCCGGCGCGGCAACAACCGGAAGTAGCGGCTGCCCAGTCCGAAGGTGGCGGCACCCACCCCGCCCACCACAGCGGACGCCACCGGGGCCAGCGGCGACGAGCCAAGGCTCATGCTTTCGCTGTAACGCAACTGGCGGCCGTAGGCCCAGTCCAGCAAGGCGTTGCTGCGCCGCACGATTCGGGTGTTGTACGGCGCCATCAGGAAACCCGCCGTCCACAGGCCGCTCAGCTCCGGCGCGATCCGGCCACCGCGGCGCAGGGGCAGATCGGGCTGGGGGCCGATCTCGGGTTCGGCGCTGCGGTCGGTGGTCAGGGTGTACGGATCGGCGAGTCGGCGGCGGGCGTCGGGATCGCGCGAGGCGGTGTCCAGCACTTCCAACATCGAGGCGACGGTGCCCCCGGATATGCCGCCCGAGAAGGAGCGGACCACCAGGTCGGTGTCGACGAGTTCTCCCGCGCCGCCGTCGCGCGCGGCCCGGTAGAGCGCGTACACGCTGAGGTCCGAAGGGACGGAATCGAATCCGCACGCGTGCACGATGCGCGCGCCGGTATCCGCGGCCTGCTTGTGATACAGGTCGATGCTGTCGCGGACGAACATCGCCTCGCCGGTCAGGTCGGCGTAGTCGGTGCCGGCGGCGGCGCAGGCGGCCACCAGCGGCAACCCATAGCGGGTGTAGGGCCCGACCGTGGTGATGACGACCTGGGTGCGGGCCGCCATCTCATCGAGCGTCGAGGGCGAGGAAGCGTCGGCGTTCACAATGGGCCACGACTGCGCCGCTTCGCCCAACGTGTCGCGGATGGCGCGTAGGCGGTCGGCCGACCTGCCGGCCAGTGCTATCCGCTTGTCCGGCGCCGAGCCGGCCAGGTATTCGGCGGTGAGTTTCCCGACGAAGCCCGTCGCCCCATACAGCACAATGTCGAATTCGCGCGGCGTTGCGGTCACGGGCCCGACGCTACCCGACGCTGGGGCCCCAACCGCTGGAGCTAAGAAGTGCCAGGCCACCGGGCCCGGCACTTCTTATATGTATGTCAGCCGTCGCGTGGGTGTCGGCTCAGCCGCGGCGTCCGCAGACCGGCCAAGCGCCGATGCCCTGCGAGTGCAGCACGTTCTCGGCCACCCGGATCTGCTCCTCGCGGCTCGCGCCGGACGGGGAGCCACTGCCGCCGTTGGCGTGCCAGGTGCTCGGGGTGAACTGCAGTCCACCGGAGAAGCCGTTACCGGTGCTGATGCCCCAGTTGCCACCCGACTCGCACTGCGCGATGGCATCCCAGTTCACGCTGTAGGCGCGGTGGGCAGGAGGCGGCGGGACATCCGGGCCGGGCGGCGGAGCGTCGGGAGCCGGCGGCGGCGGAGCGTCGGGAGCCGGCGGCGGCGGAGCGTCCGGAGCCGGCGGCGGCGGAGCATCGGGAGCCGGCGGCGGCGGAGCGTCCGGAGCCGGCGGCGGCGGAGCGTCCGGAGCCGGCGGCGGCGGAGCGTCCGGAGCCGGCGGCGGCGGAGCGTCTGGGGCGGGGGG
>NZ_LZMG01000241.1:0-23527 GCF_001673615.1 Mycobacterium sp. 1245499.0 | reverse complement strand
CGCGGCGGAATTGATCCCGACTAGCCGTCGTTTCGCCGAAGGTGCCGCCGTCGCGGACTTCTCAGGACTTTCTCAGGTCGACGGCACATTTCTGCACGTCAAGACGTGTGAGATAGGGAATCGCTGGGAACTCTCAGAGCTGATCTGTCGTTGAACTCGATGACAGAACAAAGCCGAACGGGAGGTCGCTATGGCGAACGCCAGCACGAGCAGATTTGACGGCGATCTGGATGCTCAAAGCCCCGCAGCGGATCTAGTGCGCGTATATCTGAACGGAATCGGTAAGACGGCACTGCTCAATGCGGCGGGTGAGGTCGAACTCGCGAAGCGCATCGAGGCCGGGCTCTACGCCGAACACCTGCTCGCAACGCGTAAGCGCCTCGGGGAGAACCGTAAACGCGATCTAGAGGCCGTGGTGCGGGATGGTCAGGCGGCGCGTCGTCACCTGCTGGAAGCCAACCTGCGTCTGGTGGTGTCGCTGGCCAAGCGGTACACCGGTCGCGGCATGCCATTGCTGGACCTGATTCAAGAGGGCAACCTCGGGCTGATCCGCGCGATGGAAAAGTTCGATTACACAAAGGGATTCAAGTTCTCGACCTACGCGACGTGGTGGATCCGTCAGGCGATCACCCGCGGCATGGCCGACCAGAGCCGCACCATCCGGCTGCCGGTCCATCTGGTGGAGCAGGTCAACAAGCTGGCGCGGATCAAGCGCGAGATGCACCAGAACCTGGGACGCGAGGCCACCGACGAGGAACTGGCCGCCGAGTCCGGCATCCCGGTGGAAAAGATCAACGACCTGCTCGAGCACAGCCGCGACCCGGTGAGCCTCGACATGCCGGTCGGTTCCGAGGAGGAAGCACCGCTGGGTGACTTCATCGAGGACGCCGAGGCGATGTCGGCCGAGAACGCGGTGATCGCCGAGCTGCTGCACACCGACATCCGCAGCGTGCTGGCCACCCTGGACGAGCGTGAGCACCAGGTCATCCGGCTGCGTTTCGGCCTGGACGACGGTCAGCCGCGCACCCTGGACCAGATCGGCAAGCTGTTCGGCCTGTCCCGCGAGCGGGTCCGCCAGATCGAGCGGGACGTAATGTCCAAACTCCGCAACGGGGAGCGCGCCGACAGGCTACGGTCGTACGCGAGCTAACACCTCACTCGAGCTAGGTAGCAGACGGTATGCCCGCCGCGTCCGCGGCGGGCATACTGCTTGCCTGGGAGGCGTTACAACCATTCGCGCAGCTGGCCAAGTAGACTCAGCGTCGACGGAGGGTGCTGAATGAACGACCTGGTTGACACCACCGAGATGTACCTGCGGACCATCTACGACCTCGAAGAAGAGGGCGTGACGCCGCTGCGTGCCCGAATCGCCGAACGCCTGGATCAAAGCGGGCCGACTGTCAGCCAAACCGTGTCGCGCATGGAGCGGGACGGTTTACTTCACGTGGCCGGCGACCGCCACCTCGAGCTCACCGACAAGGGCCGGGCGCTGGCCATTGCCGTGATGCGCAAGCACCGCCTCGCCGAGCGATTGCTGGTCGACGTCATCGGGCTGCCCTGGGAAGAGGTGCACGCCGAGGCGTGCCGCTGGGAGCACGTGATGAGCGAGGACGTCGAGCGCCGGCTGGTGAAGGTGCTCAACAACCCGACCACCTCGCCCTTCGGCAACCCGATCCCCGGGCTCCTGGACCTGGGCGTGGGCCCGGAGTCCTGGTCCGAGGACGGCCCCCTGGTCCGGCTGACCGAGCTGCCCGCCGGCGCGCCGGTGGCGGTCGTGGTGCGGCAGTTGACCGAGCACGTCCAGGGCGACATCGACCTGATCTCCCGCCTGAAGGACGCCGGTGTGGTCCCGAACGCGCGCGTCACCGTCGAGACCAGTGCCGCCGGGGTCACCATCGTCATCCCGGGCCACGAGAACGTCACCCTGCCGCACGAGATGGCGCACGCGGTCAAGGTCGAGAAGGTCTGACCCCGGCGCTTGGCGCCCGTCGCCGCGCTTGCCACTACCCCACCCTGCGACCGAACGGCCGGCGCGGTGGCAGCCGCACGCCGAACTGCTTGGCCAGCCGGTAACCGGTCAGCGCCAGCTCCCTGATGTCGTCGGGCCGCAGACCGGATTGCAACGCGGTGTCCAGCATCCCCGCCATCCGATGGTCGGGGTCACAGCGCAACGCCTCCGCCAGCGACACTCCGGCGAGCGGGCCGTCGCCGCGGGCATAGGCGCTGAACGCGATCAGGACCAGCGCCTCGACCCGCCAGGGCGAGGGCAACGTGCGCGCCAGCAGTGCCCACAGCGACTCGGCCTCGCCGGCGCTCTCCCCCACCGCCAGGGCATACAGGATGTCGCGCACCTGTGCGTCGCACAGGGCACAGCCCAGCGTCGCCACCTCCGCGTCCGATAGCGATTCCCCGCCCGCGACCCGGGAGGCGGCGGCCATCGCCGCCTCCACGTCGCGGCGGGTGCAGCGCACCGGATGCGCACGATGCGCCGCCCGGCGCCGGGCGGCCTGTTTGCCGACCACGGCGGCCAGCGCCGCGCTGCGCGCCGGGTCGTCGGGCGCGATGACCGCCTGCAGGTCGGCACGACGCGCATAGAGCCGCCTGCCCTCCAGCACCGCCGCGGCCGCCAGCGGCGAGGCCGCGGGATCTTCGACCACGCCGCTCGACCCGCAGCCCTCGGCGCAATGCCACCGCCCGCCGAGCGCCACCTGGTCCACCACGTGGGTGGCGTAGAGCTCAATGTCGTGCTCCGACAAGGCTTCTGCCAGCGCCACCGAGAGCTGACGGTATTCCTCGTTGCAGCTTGGGCAGTAGGCGCCGTCGGCGTCGACGATCACCGCGATCACGGCCTCGGGGGCCGCCGCCGCGGCGACCTCCGCCAGGTGTCCCACCCGGTCGATGACCTCCTCGGAGAGGTCGACGCGCATCACCGACCCGAGTTCACCGTCGCCCAAAGACACTAATATCAATGAATTTTCGGGAACGAAGCCGAGAACGGCCGGCAGCGCCGCGATGAGTGCGCCGGGGCGGGACAGTTCGAAGTCTGCTCGATGCGTCGTCATGGGCACCACGCTGACGGCGGCCACCGTCAGGCGGTGCTCAGGTGCGCGGGTGCGGCGGCGGACCTGTGGATGAACCCAGCACTGTGCGTTGTGCTGCCTTACTGTTTAAGCCATGAGTTCGGCGCAAGAGTACGACATGGTGGTCATCGGGTCCGGGCCCGGCGGCCAGAAGGCCGCCATCGCCTCGGCCAAGCTCGGAAAGTCGGTCGCCGTCGTCGAACGCGGCCAGATGCTCGGCGGCGTGTGCGTGCAGACCGGCACCATCCCGTCAAAGACATTGCGCGAGGCGGTCCTCTACCTCACCGGGATGAGCCAGCGCGAACTCTACGGCGCCAGCTACCGCGTGAAGGAGAAGATCACCCCGGCCGATCTGCTGGCCCGCACCCAGCACGTGATCGGCAAGGAAGTCGACGTGGTGCGCAACCAGCTGATGCGCAACCGGATCGACCTGCTGATCGGTCACGGGCGTTTCATCGACCCGCACACCATCGAGGTCGAGGACCCGTCGCGGCGCGAAAAGATAACCATCACTGGTAAATACGTCGTCATCGCCACCGGCACCCGGCCGGCGCGGCCCTCCGGCGTCGAGTTCGACGAACACCGGGTGCTCGACTCCGACGGGATCCTCGATCTCAAGTCGCTGCCCACCTCGATGGTGGTGGTCGGCGCCGGCGTCATCGGCATCGAGTACGCCTCGATGTTCGCCGCGCTGGGCACCAAGGTCACCGTCGTGGAGAAGCGCGAGGACATGCTCGACTTCTGCGACCCCGAAGTCGTCGAGGCGCTGAAGTTCCACCTGCGCGACCTGGCGGTGACGTTCCGGTTCGGCGAGGAGGTGACCGCGGTCGACGTCGGGTCGGCGGGCACCGTCACCACCCTGGCCAGCGGCAAGCAGATTCCCGCCGAGACGGTGATGTATTCGGCCGGGCGGCAGGGCCAGACGGATCATCTCGATCTGCACAACGCCGAACTGGAAGCCGACAACCGCGGACGGATTTTCGTCGACGACAACTTCCAGACCAAGGTGCCCCACATCTATGCCGTCGGCGACGTGATCGGCTTCCCCGCCCTGGCCGCCACGTCGATGGAGCAGGGCCGCCTGGCCGCCTACCACGCGTTCGGGGAGGCGAGTGACGGCATCACAGAGCTGCAACCGATCGGCATCTACTCCATCCCCGAGGTCTCTTACGTCGGCGCCACCGAGGTGGAGCTGACGAAGAACGCAGTCCCCTACGAGGTCGGCGTGGCCAGGTACCGCGAGCTGGCCCGCGGCCAGATCGCCGGCGACTCCTACGGGATGCTCAAGCTGCTGGTGTCCACCCAGGACCTCAAGGTGCTCGGGGTGCACATCTTCGGCACCAGCGCCACCGAGATGGTGCACATCGGGCAGGCGGTGATGGGCTGCGGCGGCACGGTGGAGTACCTGGTGGACGCGGTGTTCAACTACCCCACGTTCTCCGAGGCGTACAAGGTGGCGGCGCTCGACGTGATGAACAAGGTCCGGGCGCTCAACCAGTTCCGCCACTAGCCGTGGCGACCCGCCACTAGCCCGGCTGCGAACTGGAGTGGCGACCCGCTGCGCCCGGCTGCGCCGCGCTGGCGATCGCCACGGCCGCGCTGGCGATCGCCACGGCCGCGCTGGCGATCGCCGCTAACAGGCGTCTTGCAGGTCGCCCGCGACCGGATCGCCGGGGCCGCCGGCCTCGGCGCGGGCCAGCAGTTCCGCGGTGTGCGCATCGAACGGCGCCGAATACGACATGTTCGCCGCGCAGCCACCCCGCTCCAGACCGCCGATCACCCCGATCAGCGTCGTCCCGCTGACCCAGGGCGCGCCGCTGGTGCCGTCCACCAGCCCCTCGCAAGCCAGCGCAGGAAACCCGGTGTCGGTGACCGACGTGCTGGCCTGACACCCGATGGGCGAGCCCCCCACGCCGGCCGGATACCCCAGCACGGTGACGCGGCTGCCCGGCGGAGGCGTCACACCCAGCGTCAGCGCCAGGCCGACCCGCGACTCGACCGGGGCACCTGCGTCGTTGCTGACCCGCGCGATCGCATAATCGGCGTGCGGGTCTTTGCTGGCCGTCCAGCGCGGGTCCAGGTAGACCGCGTCGGCCTTCCACACATCGGCGGGACCGGGCGGGGCATCGCCGGCGAAACCGGGAACGAACGTGATCAGCGACGCTCCGGCCAGGCAGTGCGCGGCGGTCATGATCAGGTTGCCACCCGTCGAATGCACCACGGAACCGGTGCACACGTGCAGCGGGCCGCCATCGATGAAGATCGCCCCGATGCGCCGATCCGGCTCGACCGGACCGGCGACGGCCTTCTGTTCGGGCTGGCTGAGCCGCTGCACAGGATCGCCGACGCGCGGGGCGGATACCGGCGCACCCGAAACATGCTCGACGGGCCGGTGACACGACGTCAGCGACGTCGCCACCCCCAGCACCGAGCAGAGCATCAGGATCCGAATGCGCATCGCCTTCATCATGCCTGACCGGGGGGCGGCAAGCCGACTCACACATGTGGCGGTGCGCCGCGCGGTTTGCTGGCGCGCCCTCGGGTGAGGCTTCGCCGTTGCTTGCGGATTACGCCTGAGACTTATCACGTTTCAGCTATAAGCGTGACGCAAAGTTCGCTGAGCGATGTGGGTGCCGCCTGATTCGGGGGACACTTGGTAGGGCACCCTGGAAGGACCCCGAGAGGAGGCGATCGCAGATGGCTCACCACCAAGACCCAGCTGACCGGTACCAGCCGGGGCAGGCCGGGATGTACGAGCTCGAGCTGCCGGCGCCGCAGCTGTCGACGTCCGACGGCCGCGGTCCGGTGCTGGTGCACGCCCTGGAGGGCTTTTCCGACGCCGGTCATGCCATCAAGCTGGCGTCCGCGCATCTGAAGGCGGTGCTAGACACCGAGCTGGTCGCGTCCTTCGCGATCGACGAATTGCTGGACTACCGGTCCCGGCGGCCGCTGATGACGTTCAAGACCGATCACTTCACCCACTACGAAGAGCCCGAGCTGAACCTCTACGCGCTGCGCGACACGGTCGGCACCCCGTTCCTGTTGCTGGCCGGCATGGAGCCGGATCTGAAGTGGGAGCGCTTCATCACCGCGGTGCGGCTGCTGGCCGAGCGCCTCGGCGTCCGCCAGACCATCGGCCTGGGCACCGTCCCGATGGCGGTTCCGCACACCCGGCCGACCACCATGACGGCTCACTCGAACAATCCGGAGCTGATCGCCAACTTCCAGCCGTGGATCTCGGAGATCCAGGTTCCCGGCAGCGCGTCCAACCTGCTCGAATACCGGATGGGCCAGCACGGTCATGAGGTGGTCGGCTATACCGTGCACGTCCCGCACTACCTCACCCAGACCGACTATCCGGCCGCCGCGCAGGCGCTGCTCGAGCAGGTCGCCAAGACCGCGTCGCTGGAGCTGCCGCTGACCGCGTTGACCGAGGCGGCCGAGGTGATCCGGGCCAAGATCGACGAGCAGGTCGAGGCGAGCGCGGAGGTCGCTCAAGTGGTGACCGCGCTGGAGCGCCAGTACGATGCCTTCATCGACGCTCAGGAGAACAGATCGTTACTGGCTCGCGACGAGGATCTGCCTAGCGGCGATGAGCTAGGCGCAGAATTCGAGCGATTTCTGGCCCAGCAAGCGGAGAAGAAGTTCGACGACGACGACCATGCCTGACCCCCGCAGCACCAGCCCCTAGCCAGACCGCCTTAGCCCGGCCCGACACCAAGGTTGGCGATATGACCGAGCGGAAGCGCAATCCCACGCTCCGCCCGGTGCGTGAAGTGACCGCACCCAAACTCGAGTTCCGCACCATCCACGGTTACAAGCGGGCCTACCGCATCGCCGGTTCCGGGCCGGCGATCCTGCTGATCCACGGCATCGGCGACAACTCGACCACGTGGAATACCGTGCAGGCCAAGCTCGCCCAGCGATTCACGGTGATCGCCCCGGACCTGCTGGGGCACGGGCGATCGGACAAGCCGCGCGCCGACTACTCGATCGCGGCCTACGCGAACGGGATGCGTGACCTGCTCAGCGTGCTCGACATCGAGCGGGTGACGATCATCGGTCACTCGCTGGGCGGCGGCGTTGCCATGCAATTCGCCTATCAATTCCCGCATTTGGTGGAGCGGCTGATCCTGGTGGGTGCCGGTGGCGTGACCAAGGACGTCAACTTCGTCTTGCGGTGGGCGTCGCTGCCGATGGGCAGCGAGGCGATCGCCCTGTTGCGGCTACCGCTGGTGCTGCCGACGGTTCAGCTGATGGGACGCGTTTTGGGCATGGCGCTGGGCAGCAGCGGCCTGGCCCGCGATCTGCCCAACGTGCTGCGCATCCTCGACGACCTGCCCGAACCGACGGCGTCCGCGGCGTTCAGCCGGACGCTGCGGGCGGTCGTGGACTGGCGTGGGCAGATCGTCACCATGCTCGACCGATGTTATTTGACCGAGGCCATCCCGGTGCAAATCGTCTGGGGCACAAAGGATGTGGTGGTCCCGGTCCGACACGCGTGGATGGCGCACGCCGCGATGCCCGGCTCGCGGCTGGAGATCTTCGAAGGCTCCGGCCACTTCCCCTTCCACGATGACCCGGCCCGTTTCATCGACGTCGTCGAGCGCTTCATCGATTCCACCGACCCCGCCGAATATGATCAGGCCAATCTGCGCAGCTTGCTGCGCACCGGCGGCGGCGAGCGGGCCGTCTCGGGCCCCGCGCCCACTCGCGTCGCCGTACTGAACGCCATGGGGTCCGACGAACGCAGCGCCACCTGATCTTATGATCGATGCGGACGCCTTCGGCGCCGTACAGTCGGGCCATGGGGATCGACGTGACGGTGTTGCGGGTGTTCACCGATTCGGACGGCAATTTCGGTAATCCGCTGGGCGTGGTCGACGCGCGCCGGGTCGACCATGCCCACCGGCAGCGGCTGGCAACCCAATTGGGCTACAGCGAGACGGTTTTCGTGGACCTCCCGGCCACCGGTTCCTCAACCGCACACGCCGCCATCTACACGCCGCGCACCGAACTGCCGTTCGCCGGCCACCCGACCGTCGGCGCGACGTGGTGGCTGCGCGAGAACGGTTCGCCGATCAACACCCTGCGGGTACCCGCGGGCCTCGTGCAGGTGGGCTACGACGAAGACCGCGCCCGCATCAACGCCCGCGCGGATTGGGCGCCCGACTTCGCCCTGCACGAGTTCGCCTCGGCCGACGAGGTTCTCGCCGCCGACCCGGCGGACTTCCCCGACGACACCGCGCACTACCTGTGGGCCTGGACCGACCGGGCGACCGGATCGCTGCGGGTGCGGATGTTCGCCGCCAACCTCGGCGTGGTCGAGGACGAGGCCACCGGTTCGGCGGCGATGCGCATCACCGACTACTTGAGCCAGAGCCTGCGGATCACCCAGGGCAGGGGCTCCGTCATCGAAACGACGTGGAGCGCCGAAGGCTGGGTCGGGGTGGCCGGGCGGGTCGTCAATGACGGTGTGCGACACCTGGATTGACGGCTCGGGCCCCGCGGGCGGTCTAGCCTTGCCGGTGTAGCACGGCGGCGAGGTGGTCCTGCAGGGGTTGCCCGACCGCGCCCATCTGCACGGTGTAGGACAGTTCGTCGCCGTCGATGCGGAACGAACGGCCAAGCGCCGTCACCTCTTTGGCGCTGGGGGTCAGCCCGACGGCCGTGGTGGCCATCTGCATTTCGATGACGTCACCGCTGACCGAGTAGGTGCCCACCTCGATTTCGGTGATGCCGCTGGGATGCGCCAGGACCAGCTCGACGTGGCCCGGTTGGGGCACCCGGAGATATCCGGTTTCGGCGTGCAGCGGCTTGCCGTCGGCCACCGCCTTGGTTTTCTGCCCGTAGGCCAAAAACGGTTTACCGACGTGGGCGAACACGACTTCCTCGAGGTAGTCGAACGGCGGGATCGTCGGGTACTTTCCCGCGCCCTGGCCGGACCAGGTCCCAAGGAGCGGGGCCAGCGCCGCGAGGTCGGGATGCAAGTCAGGGGGCATGAATTTGAGCCTAGCCGGGCGACGATGCGGGCCGGGACGGCCCGGGGAGGAGCCGGGCGATTCAGACCTAGCCGGGCGACGATGCGGGCCAGGACGGCCCGGGGAGCGCTGTCAGCCCGGGGTGGCCACTCCGCGGTGATCCCGGAGCGCCTGGATCTCGCGTTCGAAATCGGCTGCGGACTCGAATGAGCGATACACCGAGGCGAACCGCAGGTAGGCCACCTCGTCGAGGTCGCGCAGCGGCCCGAGGATGGCCAAACCCACTTCGTGACTGGGGATCTCCGGGGAACCCGCGGCGCGCACGGTGTCTTCCACCTGCTGGGCCAGCAGGTTCAGCGCGTCGTCGTCGACCTGGCGGCCCTGGCAGGCGCGGCGGACGCCGCTGATCACCTTTTCCCTGCTGAACGGCTCGGTGACGCCACTGCGCTTGACCACCGCCAGGACCGCGGTCTCCACCGTGGTGAAACGTCGTCCGCACTCGGGACAGGAGCGGCGCCGGCGGATGGCCTGGCCTTCGTCGGTTTCGCGCGAGTCGATCACCCGGGAGTCGGGATGACGGCAGAACGGACAGTGCATGACCGCTCCTTCACCGTGCCGACAAACAACCGCAGGACTTCGAGCGTACCCGCGCGCCGATCTGCACGGCTACGAAGCCGTTTTCGCACAACGGTTGTCAGCCGACCGGAGCGATCAGGGTCTGGCCGGCCATCAGGTTGGGCGAGTGCAGGTCGTTGAGTTCGCGGATACGGTCGGCGACCTGGGTGGTCGGCGCGTCGGGCGCGACCCGGTGCGCGAAGTCCTGCAGCGACTCCCCCGCGTCGACGCGGACGACCGCGAGCCGGTCGGGAACGTGGGCCGCGGAGTTGGCGGAGTCGCCATTGAGCACCTGCCCGACGTTCGCGACGAGACCCAGCCACAGCGTGATCGCTCCGGCGGCCACTGCCAGCCCGATCGTCGACGCCCAGGTGGTGGCCCGCCTGCGGTGCGGAGCGACCGACATCGCCACCCCGGTGCCGTAGTAGCGCGTCGCCGCACCCGCCGGGCGGGCCGGCGCGGGCCTGCGAGACCGGGCCAGTCCGTCACGTCCGTACCGAACGCCTTGGACGGGTCCGTTGATCGGGCGCCGAAGACTGCTGATACGCGGCGCAGGCGTGTGGATGACTGTCATCTTCGTTCCTCCGGTCAACTAGCTCTCGCTCGTGTGTTCGACACTAATCGCTTGTGTGTTCGAAACCCGAACATTTGAGCGAAGCGTGTCGCACGAGCAAACGCTAGATCACACCACCGACAAGTTCGTCGGCCTCTACCACTGTCACGAGGCCCAGATACCCGATATCCCGAAGAGTTACACATTTGTGATTCACCCGACTTTGGGCCTTCTCCGCCGGCGTTCCATCCGGGGCGACACGCCACTCGAACACATGTTTGATTCTTGTTCGTCGGGCGGCTACATTCAGTGCCATGGGCGACAGCAACGACATTTCTCCGCCCGGCCCCGAAGGCCGGTTGCACTCCGTGGATCCTTCGCTGACCGAGCGGCAGCGCACCATTCTGAATGTCATCCGCGCGTCGGTCACCAGCCGCGGCTACCCGCCGAGCATCCGCGAGATCGGCGACGCCGTCGGCCTGACGTCGACCTCATCGGTGGCACACCAGCTGCGCACCCTGGAGCGCAAGGGATACTTGCGGCGCGATCCCAATCGTCCGCGAGCGGTCGATGTCCGCGGGGCCGACGACGAGGTGGCGGCGCCCGCCACCGAGGTGGCCGGCTCGGATGCCCTGCCCGAACCCACGTTCGTCCCGGTGCTCGGGCGTATCGCGGCGGGCGGACCGATCCTGGCCGAGGAGGCCGTCGAGGACGTCTTTCCCCTGCCGCGCGAATTGGTCGGCGAGGGAACGCTTTTCCTGCTCAAGGTGGTCGGCGATTCGATGGTCGACGCCGCGATCTGTGACGGCGACTGGGTGGTGGTGCGTCAGCAGAACGTCGCCGACAACGGCGACATCGTCGCGGCGATGCTCGATGGCGAAGCAACCGTCAAGACGTTCAAACGCGCTGGCGGTCAGGTCTGGCTGATGCCGCACAACCCGGCGTTCGACCCCATCCCCGGCAACGACGCGAGCGTGCTCGGCAAGGTCGTCACGGTCATCCGCAAGGTCTGACGCGCGAGGAGTCAGTCGGCCCGGGTGAAGCCGTTGGCCAGCGCGACTTCCTCGCTCGACAACCAGATTTCGGCGAGCGTGTCCTGATACAGGTCGCTGCCCGGCGTGTAGTACAGCCCGTAACGCGCACTGGCCTTGATCGGGTATCCGTCGGGCGCCTGGTACGGGTCGTCGAGCGGCAGATGGATCGTCGGCCGGCCGTCCGGGCCCGCCAGACCGTTTTCCGAGCCGTCCTCGGCGTCGTCGGCGGCGGCGTGCCGACCGCTACGCGCCGGCGTCCCCGCGGCGACCGCACCGGCGCCCACGGCGTCCGCCGCGTCGGCTCCCGTGGCGCTGGCGGCCCCCGACTCGACGTCGGGCTCGGGCGTGGCGACGTCGAGGTAGTCGTCCTCGGGCTCGGCGGTCTCCAGGGCGCCGGTCACGGCGTCGGTGTCCGGTGGGGTGCGGGGAACGACGACGTCGGGATACTCGTCGTCC
The DNA here is from genome assembly GCF_001673615.1 of Mycobacterium sp. 1245499.0. Taxonomy (NCBI): domain Bacteria; kingdom Bacillati; phylum Actinomycetota; class Actinomycetes; order Mycobacteriales; family Mycobacteriaceae; genus Mycobacterium; species Mycobacterium sp. 1245499.0. The sequence continues at coordinate 11,808 of NZ_LZMG01000241.1, read as the reverse complement.
GGGTAGGCCTGGCGCGCATAGTCGGCGTCGGGGTCCTCGGCGTCGACGTAGGCCGCGTCGTCCGCGGTCTCGGGCTCGGCGAGCTCGGGGACTTCGTCGGTGTAGTCGGTGTAGTCGGACTCGGCCGCGGGATAGTCGGCCTCTGACAGCATCTCCTCGGAGACGACGGGGATGGAGTCGGTGTCGACGGCGTCGGGGTCGTCCTGCTCGAATCCGTAATCGCTCTCGGCCGGAGCCTGACGTTGCCAGCTGACCCGCCCGACGTCCGGCGCCGGTTCGGCCGGCGCGCTCAGCGGCGCGAACGACTCGGCGTCGTGCTCGGAATCGTCGTGCCCCCACGGGCCGTCGGCGTCGTAGCCGAAGTCGCGGCCGCGGTCGGGCGCATAGCCCGCAACGTCGGGTTGCCCGGGCCGGCGCCGGCGCCAGCCGAACAGCACCCACGCCAGGAGTACGAGCAGCACCAACACCGGAATGGCGGCCATCAGCCACCACCAGTGCCAGGTGAACTTCTTGGCGTGCGCCGGCATGGCCGAATTGCTGGGCTGGTTCTGACCCGACACCTGCAGGCCGGACAGCAGGGGCGCCAGGTTGGCCGGTTCCGTGCTGAACGTGTTCTTGGCCCGGTTCCATGAGATCTTGCCGCCGGTGAACTGCTGCGAAATCACGTCGCCGTTCACGGTTTGGTCGCCGACCGGCGCGCCGAGCTTGCCGGCGGGGGCGCGGAGCTTGTCCCACGCCGCCTTCATCGCGCCGCGGATGACGAACGCGCCGTGCTCCGACGTCCAGAAGATGACCGGCTTGTCGGCGGCGGAGAAGGTGCAGACCTTGCTGGAAGGGCCTATGCCGCCGTCGGTTTCGTTGGTGGTGGGGAATCCGAGGTCGCTGCCCACCGGGCCGCCCAGCGACTCGTATTTGGCCAGGATGTCGCTCTCGACGGCGTTCGCGCCGGTGGCCGGCGTGAAGAACACCTTTCCGCCGGCGAAGTTCTGAGCGATCCCGTCACCGCCGACGGAATATTGGCCGCCCTGCTTGGCGCCCAACGGCCCGCTGGGTCCGCCCGCCGCGCGCCACGCCGTGTTGATCGCCGCGGTGGGATCGATCGCCACCTGCAGACCCTTCAACTGATCGGCCAGCGCCGGCGGTTCGGTGGTGAACTGCTTGGTCTGCCGGTTCCACGAGACCTGGCCGCCGCTGAATTTCTGCGAGGACACCTCGCCGCTGTAGGTCTCGTCGCCGACCGGCACGCCCAGCACCCCGCCCGAGCTGCCCAGCTTGTCCCAGGCGGTGTTCAGCGCGCCGCGCACCACGAACGGGCCGTGCTCGGGTGTCCAGAAGATCACCGGCTTGTCGCTGGCCGAGAAGGTGATCACCCGGCTGTCGGGGCCGGATAGACCGGGCACTTCGTTGATGGTCGGGAAGCCCAGGTCGCTGCCGGCCGGCCCGCCGAGCTGCTCGTATTTGTCGAGGACGGGCCCGTAGGCGAACTTGGCTCCGGTGGCCGGGGTGAAGAACATCTTGCCGCCGTCGAAGTCCAGGGCGAAACCGTCCCCGACGGGGTACACGTCGCCCTTGCGAGCGCCCAATGGTGAGGTGTCGCCGCCGGCCTTGTCCCAGGCGGCCATGATCGCGGCTTCGGCGTCGCCGATAGGACTCGCTACCGCGGTGGGGGCCAGCAGCACGGCGGCCAGTGCGGTGGTCGTCAAGCTGACCAGCGCGCTTCCGATCAGCTTGCGCATGTGACCTCTCTGCACCTTCACCAAGCCTCCCAGCCGGCGGATAGGGATCTATCTGCGGCTATGCCCTTACCTGCATAACCGGCGAGCGGGCCGTGCTTGCGCGGAAAATGGACCCGCGCACGATCAGCCTTACCGCCGGGCTCGCATAACTTTGCTCCAACCAACAAGAAATGCGAAGTCAAATCACGAATTTTACAAAAACGGATACCACACCGATGTCGAAATGATGCGTGCCCATGGCCCAATCGCGACCCGCCGGGCCACCGTTCGCGCTGTGTTGCGGATATCGCACAGAAAAGCGGCCGGAGCGCGCGCTCGAGGAACGCCGCCGGACTGCCGACTCGCACAGCCGAATTGCGCCGGACGCGGCCGCCCGCGGTGCAGGAGGCGTCGCCCGCGGGGCGATCGCGGGCCTGACTATGCGCGACGACGCGCCCGGCGTACCCGAGACACATCCGCCGACGGTATGGGAACCACCACCGAATTCACGCCCGCACCGACCGCTGGTCGACAAATTCGACCGCGGCTGCCGAAGCTACCCAGCAAACGAAACGCTATACACCGAGGCTGCGGCCGATGATTTCCTTCATGATCTCGGTCGTGCCGCCGTAGATGGTTTGCACCCGCGCGTCCAGATAGGCACGGGCAACGGGATATTCACGCATGTAGCCGTAACCGCCGTGCAGCTGCAGGCAGCGGTCGATCAGGTGCACCTGCTTTTCGGTGCAGTACCACTTGGCCATCGCGGCCTGTTCGGCGGTCAGCTTGTGGTCCAGGTGCAGGCGCACGAACTCGTCGACCATCATGCGGACCACGGTCGCCTCCGTCGCCAGCTCGGCGAGCACGAACCGGCTGTTCTGGAAGCTGCCGATCGGCTTGCCAAATGCCTTGCGCTCCTTGGTGTATTGCAGAGTCTGCTCCAGCACCTGTTCCATGGCCGCGGCCGCCATGATGGCGATCGAGATCCGTTCCTGCGGCAGGTTCTGCATCAGGTAGATGAACCCCATACCCTCCTGGCCCAGCAGGTTTTCGGCCGGCACGTGCACGTCGGTGAACGACAGCTCGGCCGTGTCCTGTGCGTCCAGCCCGATCTTGTCCAGGTGCCGGCCGCGCTCGAAGCCCTCCATGCCGCGCTCGACGGCGAGCAGCGAGAAGCCCTGTGCGCCCTTTTCCGGGTCGGTCTGCGCGACCACGATCACCAGGTCGGAGTTGATTCCGTTGGTGATGAACGTCTTTGACCCGTTGAGCACGTAATGGTCGCCCTGCTTGACCGCGCGGGTCTTGATGCCCTGCAGATCGCTGCCGGTGCCCGGCTCGGTCATCGCGATCGCCGTAATCAACTCTCCGGTACAGAATTTCGGCAGCCAGCGCTGCTTCTGCTCCTCGGTGGCCAGGGCCAACAGGTACGGCGCCACGATGTCGTTGTGCAGGCCGAAACCGATGCCGCTGTAGCGGCCCGCGGTGGTCTCCTCGGTGATGATCGTGTTGTACCGGAAGTCGGGGTTGCCGCCGCCGCCGTACTCCTCGGGCACCGCCATGCCGAGGAAGCCCTGCTTGCCGGCCTCCAGCCAGACGCCGCGGTCGACGATCTTCGCCTTCTCCCACTCGTCGTGATAGGGCGCGACGTGGCGCTCGAGGAAGCCCCGGTAGGACTCACGGAACAGGTCGTGCTCTGACTCGAAAAGAGTGCGCTGGTATTTGATGGCGCTGCTCATGGAAGACCTCCGGCGAGTGGGATTCTGCAGCCCAACATATACCAACCGGACGGTTGGTCGGCGGCTGGCGGGGTCGGCTACCGCCCTCGTCGGGGTTATGGGGCGCCGCCGCGCAGCACATCGCCCGGTCGTGGGGCAAACGCCCGTTAGTCGGCCGAGAACTCGCGCAGCCGGCCGGCCAGGGCCGTCGGGACCCGGGCCCTGATCCGGGTGCCCTCGGCGTTGTGCTCCTCGGTCTGGACGCGTCCGTCGGCGTGCAGGCGCGCCACCAGGTCGCCGCGGTGGTACGGGATCACCACGTCCACGGCGGTGTCGGCGGGCACAGCGAGCTCGGCGATCCGGCGGCGCAGCGCGTCGATCCCGTCGCCGGTGCGCGCGGAGACGAACATGGCGTCGGGCAGGGCGTGGCGCAGCTTGGCCAGCGCCAAATCGCTTGCGGCGTCGACCTTGTTCACCACCACCAGCTCCTGCGGGGCGCCGCCGTCGTGGTCGGTCCCATAGCCGGCGATGACGTCGGAGACCACCTGGCGGACCGCGTTGATCTGCGCCAGGGGGTTGACGTCGGAGCCGTCGACGACGTGCACCAGCAGGTCGGCGTCGACGACCTCTTCCAGCGTGGAGCGGAACGCCTCGACCAGTTGGGTGGGCAGGTGCCGGACGAATCCGACGGTGTCGGTGAGCACGAACGGCCGGCCGTCCTCGAATTCGGAGCGCCGGGTGGTGGGCTCCAGGGTGGCGAACAACGCGTCCTGTACCAGCACCCCGGCCCCGGTCAGCGCGTTGAGCAGGCTCGACTTGCCGGCGTTGGTGTAGCCGACGATGGCGATCGCGGGCAGGTCGCTGTGCACCCGCCGGCTGCGCTGGGTATCGCGAACCTGCTTCATGTCCTTGATCTCGCGGCGCAGCTTGGCCATCCGCTCGCGGATGCGCCGCCGGTCGGTCTCGATCTTGGTTTCACCGGGACCGCGCAGGCCCACGCCTCCCCCGCTGCCGCCGGCGCGGCCACCGGCCTGCCGCGACATTGATTCACCCCAGCCGCGCAGCCGCGGCAGCATGTATTCCATCTGGGCCAGCGTGACCTGCGCCTTGCCCTCCCGGCTGGTGGCGTGCTGGGCGAAGATGTCGAGGATCAGCGCGGTGCGGTCGATGACCTTGACCTTCACGGCCTTCTCCAGGGCGGTCAGCTGCGCCGGGGACAGCTCACCGTCGCAGATGACGGTGTCGGCGCCGGTCGCCAGCACCACCTCGCGGAGCTCCTGGGCCTTGCCCGAGCCGATGTAGGTCGACGGGTCGGGCTTGTCGCGGCGCTGGATCAGCCCCTCGAGCACCTGGGAGCCGGCGGTTTCGGCCAGGGCGGCGAGCTCGGCCATGCTGGCCTCGCTGTCGGCGGCGGTGCCGTCGGTCCACACGCCCACCAGGACGACCCGCTCGAGCCGGAGCTGGCGGTATTCGACCTCGGAGATGTCGGTGAGTTCGGTGGACAGGCCGGCGACGCGGCGCAGCGCCGACCGATCTTCGAGGGCGAGTTCGCCCGTGCTGGGCTCCGGTGCGGCCGGAGAGTGATCGCGGAATTCGGGATGTGTCATAGGCAATACAAGATGATGCACGCGAAAAAGGTTTTGTGCACTCGATTTAACGCTGCTGTTCGCGCCACCATTCCTCGCTGAGTTCTCCTTGGGCCACCAGCACGGACGGTCCGCGCAGGAAGCTGGTGGCCTCGGTGATGGTGACGACGACCTCGCCGCCGGGCACCCGGACGGTCAGGGCGCCGGTGGCCGCACCGGCACCGGCCAGCGCGGCGACGGCGGCCGCCACCGTTCCGGTGCCGCAGGAGCGCGTCTCGCCGACTCCCCGCTCGTGCACGCGCATGTGCACCGCCCCGTCGGCGGGTGCGGTGACGATCTCGACGTTCACCCCGTCCGGGAACTGGGTCGCGTCGAAGCTGACCGGCGCGGCCACGTCCAGCGCCGCCAGCGCGTCGGGCGTCAGATCCTGGTCCACACAGGCCAGGTGCGGGTTGCCGACGTCGACCGCCAGGCCGGAGAACCGCCGCCCCCCAACCACCGCCTTCCCTGGGCCCAGGGTGTTGGCCTTGCCCATGTCGACGCTGATGTCGGCGGTGGTCGCGTCGGCGCGGTGCACGACGACCGGCCGCGGGCCCGCCAGCGACCCGACCACGAACTCGTCGCGGGACTCCATGCCGCTGGCGCGCAGGTAGTGCGCGAAGACCCGCACGCCGTTGCCGCACATCTGGGCGACCGATCCGTCGGCGTTGCGGTAGTCCATGTACCAGTCGCCAGGGTCCACACCGTCGGGCACCCGGTCGAGCACGCCGGCCGAGCGCGCCGCACCGGCGGTGGTGACCCGCAGCACCCCGTCGGCGCCCAGCCCGCGGCGGCGGTCGCAGAGCGCTTCGACCCGCTGCGCGGTCAGGCTCAGCTGGGCCTGCGGGTCCGCCAGCACGACGAAGTCGTTCTGGGTGCCGTGGCCCTTGGCGAATTTCACCTGCTCAGGATACGTGGCGCCAGGCCCGCACGGCGGCGTCGACGAGCGGGGCGCGATCGGCGGCATCGAGCCACTGCACCCGGTGGTCCCGGCGAAACCAGGACCGCTGGCGCCGTACGTACCGGCGGGTGCCGACGAAGGTCTGCTCGCGCGCCTCGCGCAGCCGATCCGCATCCGGGCCCGCCGGACCGCCCGCATCCAGGGCGGCGAGCACCTGCGCGTAGCCCAGCGCACGCGACGCGGTGACCCCGTCGCGCAAACCCCGCTCCAGCAGTCCGATTACCTCGCCGACCAGACCCTGATCGAACATCGCGTCGGTGCGCCGCGCCAGCCGGTCGTCGAGAATCGTTGTGTCGCAGTCCAACCCGACGATGGCGGTGTCCCACCGCGGCGCGCCGATCCGCGGCGCGGAGGCGGCGAACGGCTGACCGGTCAGCTCGACCACCTCCAGGGCGCGCACGGTGCGCCGGGCATCGGTGGGCAGTATGGCCGCGGCCGCGGCGGGATCGCGCCGGGCCAGCTCGGCGTGCAGCTCGCCCACCCCCACCTCGGCCAGCCGCTGCTCCCAGCGGGCGCGCACCGCGGGATCGGTGGCGGGAAACGACCAGTCGTCGAGCAGCGACTGGATGTAGAGCATCGAGCCGCCCACGATGACGGGCAGCGCGCCCCGGGCCGCGATCGCTTCGACGTCGGCCGCCGCGGCGCCCTGATAGCGGGCGACGGTCGCGGTCTCGGTGACGTCGAGGACGTCGAGCTGGTGATGTGGGATGCCGCGACGGGCCTCGACGGGCAGCTTCGCCGTGCCGATGTCCATGCCGCGATAGAGCTGCATGGCGTCGGCATTGACGATCTCGGCGCTCACACCGAGCCGCTCGACCCGGTCGGCGAAGTCGAGGGCCAGCTGCGACTTGCCGGTGCCCGTGGGCCCGATGATTGCCAGGGGGCGCACGGCCGTCACAACTGCCAGGCGCCGGCGAAATAACCCACCCCGTAGGGCGCTCCGCGGTACAGCTGCTTGGCCGATCGGGGCCCGGGACCGGCCAGGCCGGCCAGCACCTGGAACGCGACCCGTCCCAGGATCTGGTCCGGCAGCTGGCGCAGGGCGGTGACGTCGCCGCTGGCCAGCGCGTCGTCCAGGGCCTCTTGCGCGGCGGCGTTGTCGGGGTCGTACCCGCCGGGGGCGGCCGGTGTCAGTGTGTTCGCGCCGTCGGCCACCACCAGCACCCCGACCGGCTCGGGTGACCGGTCGATCTGCGCGCGCAGGCGGTTGCCGAGCTTGCACGCGGCGGCGGCGTCGCGGTCGCCGCGGTAAACCCGGACCCGTGCGCTGGCCTGCGGCTGCGCCTGGCCACGCACCCACCCGGCCAGCAACGCGCACACGGGAAGCGGCACCGGCGTCGCGGCGTCGTGGGGCCGCGGAGACAACTGGACGGGCACGTCGACGCCGAAACCGGCGAACGTGCCCACGGTGTCGGGACCGAACTCGTCGTCGTCAGGACCCGTTCCGATCGCCACCCAGCGGTCGGGCAACAGCGCCGCCGCGGCAAGCGTCGCGGTGAGAAGCGCGGCCACCTCGGAGGCGGCCGCTCCGGCCAGTTCGGGCACCAGGACCGGCGCCGACGGGACGATCGCGATCGCGCTGAGCACGCCACCAAACTAACGTGGCCGCAAAGGTCACCACCCGGAGGTGTCGGCCACCACCAGACGGTCACTGAAGGGGCCGAAGTCGCCTTCGGTCGGTGCCGCCCGGGGCGGCACTTTTCGCGAGGCACCGTCTCCGCGGGAATCGGACTGATCGATGCTGGCGGCCTCGCCGCGGGCCAGGGCGATCGTGGCGCCGATGACGACGGCGACCGCGCCCACCAGCACGAACGCCTTGGGGCCATGGGCATTCAGCGTCTCACCCAGCACCAGCACCCCGAGCAGGCCGGCGACCACCGGCTTGGCCACCGTCATCGTCGGCAACGACGCGGTCAGCGCGCCGGCGCGGAACGCCGATTGCTGGAAGATCATCCCGCACAGGGCCACCAGCAGCCAGGGCACGAACTCCGGCGAGGTCAGCACGGCCACCGGGCCGCGCTCGGACATCTCGACGACGCCCTTGGTCAGCACCGCAAACAGCGCCAGCGAGGAGCCCGCCACCACCGCGAGCAGGACGGCCGCGAACGGGCTGCCGGCCCGCAGCCGCGCCGTCACCACGCAGGCCACCAGCAGCGGCACCATCACCAGGGCGACGATGATCCAGGTCTGCAGCGGCGCCCGCTGCACGCCGGCCGCCGGATCCCCGACGATGATGACGACCGCCAGCGCGGCCGCCAGGATGAGCGCCCACATCCACTCCCGGGGTTGCACCCGGTGATGGGCGAGGCGCGCGTAGATGGGCAGCGCGAACAGCAGCGCGGTCACCTGCAGGGCGGTCACCAGCACCACCGAACCCCAGGCCAGGGCGGCGGCCTGCAGGCTGTAGTTGGCGATCGCGGCCAGGCCGCCCAGCCACCATCGGGCGTCCCGCAATGACATGCGGAACAGTTCCAGATGGCCGACCGGCTTGTCGGTGATCTCGTGCGCGGAGCGCTGCCGGATCACGTCGCCGACCGCGGATGCCAGCGCCGCGCACACTGCAAGCAACGCCGCGACATCAACCTTCGACATTCTCGACCCCTCCGCCCCTAGACTGTCCGACCCAGCTTTCCCCGGGGCGCAGGCAAATACACGCACAATTTGCGTTCAGTTCAACTACAAATCTATGACGTTCCACACGTTGCTAACTGCGCCGCAGGTAACCGTTCAACTACTACTTCAGCAATCTATGCAACGCGTGGGATAACTCTAAGAGAACTACACAGGTAGCTGTGCGCGATGGCAAAGGCCTTTCGCTGCCAGCGTCTTTCGCCCGCCGCGCGCCGCCCCGGATGGGACAAGTGTCACAACATCTCCCCGCCCGCCCGGCGCGCCGCCGGCCGCGGTCCTCAAGGCGGCTACGCGCGCGGTCGCGGGCCGGCGGGGAGGCGATGGCCACCGCCGCCGGAGCATCCACAGGGTGCCGGCGCCGTGCTGGTGCCGGTCCGGTCAGGAATGCCAAGGTGGCGGCGTGGGGCAGGGCAAGCTGCTTGAATATCGTTAGGCGGCTGTTGGGCGAACCCTGGGGGTTCCGGCAGCTGCAGGACTATGGTGCCGCTACGCGCGGCAGGTGCGCGGGACTCGGACCGCGCGGAAGGTTGCGAAAGGTAGTGACGAGCGCATGACGTCTGACGAGCCTCGCGACGATTCGGCTCGGCCAGTGCCGCGCCCGGGGCCGCGTCCCGGCCCCCGGCCGACACCGCGACCCACCACCGCGCACCCGCTGGTGATGCCGCCGCCCAGCAATCCGCACCAGTTCGGCCGCGTGGACGACGACGGCACGGTGTGGCTGATCAGCAGCGCCGGCGAGCGCATCATCGGCTCCTGGCAGGCCGGCGACCGGGAGGCGGCGTTCGCCCACTTCGGCCGGCGCTTCGATGACCTGGCCACCGAGGTCACCCTGATGGAGGAGCGCCTGGCGTCGGGAAGTGGTGACGCGCGCAAGATCAAGGCGCACGCGGCCGAGCTGGCCGAGACGCTGCCGACGGCGGCCGTGCTGGGTGACATCGATGCGCTGGCGGGCCGGTTGACCACCATCGCCGAGCACGCCGAGGCGACGGTCGCCGCGGAGCGCTCCCGCCGTGAGGAGCACCGGGCCACCCAGACCGCCCGCAAGGAGGCGCTGGCCGCGGAGGCCGAGGAGTTGGCCGCCAACTCGACGCAGTGGAAGGCCACCGGCGACCGGTTCCGCGCGATCCTCGACGAGTGGAAGACGATCACCGGCGTGGACCGCAAGGTCGACGACGCGTTGTGGAAGCGCTATTCGGCGGCTCGGGAGGCGTTCAACCGGCGGCGGGGATCGCACTTCGCCGAGCTGGACCGGGAGCGCTCGGGGATCCGCCAGGCCAAGGAACGCCTATGCGAGCGGGCCGAGGAGCTGTCCGACTCGACCGACTGGACCGCGACCAGCGCGGAATTCCGCAAGCTGCTGACCGAGTGGAAGGCGGCCGGGCGGGCGACGCGGGAGGTCGACGACGCCTTGTGGCGGCGTTTCAAGGCAGCCCAGGACGTGTTCTTCACCGCCCGCAACGCCGTGACGGCGGAAAAGGACGCGGAGTTCCGGGCCAACGCGGCCGCCAAAGAGGCGCTGCTGGCCGAGGCGGAGAAGCTCGACACCAGCAACCACGACGCCGCCCGCGCGGCGCTGCGCGCGATCACCGAGAAGTGGGATGCGATCGGCAAGGTGCCGCGCGAGCGGTCCGCCGAGTTGGAGCGGCGGCTGCGCGCGGTCGAGAAGAAGGTGCGCGACGCCGGCGACGTCGGCTGGTCCGACCCGCAGGCGCAGGCCCGCGCCGAGCAGTTCCAGGCCCGCGCCGAGCAGTACGAACAGCAGGCTCAGAAGGCCGCCGCGGCGGGCCGGACCAAGGAGGCCGACGAGGCTCGAGCCAACGCCGAGCAGTGGCGGCAGTGGGCGCAGGCGGCCGTTGAGGCCCTGACCCGCAAGCCTTAGCGCCCTCAGGCGCCCTTGGTCGTTCCGGGGTCGTCGGTGGTCCCGGCGGCGGGCTCGTCCAGACCGTCCAGCAGCGAGGTCGACTGCTGCGCGGCCGCGACGCGGCGCCGCTGCTCCTCGGCGGCCAGTTGCACGATGGTGCGCGACCAGACCACCCGCGCCCAGTGGTAGGTCAGCACGAGCACGGTCAGCCAGGCGACGATCAGACCCCAGCCCGGCCCCGGGTGGCCCGCGGAGACGGTCTGGCGCGACCAGATCGCCAGCATGCCCGCGGCGCCCGCGATGGCCGTGCCGGCCAGCGCGACCCAGGCCAGCGCCCAGCGCCGCGTCACCAGCGCCAGCATCGAGAAGCCCACGCCGAACACCAGCGCCAGCCAGGCGAACACCCGCGACGGCAAAGCCACGGCGGCCGCACCGGCGTGATGGCTACCGAAGAGCACGTCCCAGCCGCGCACGTCGCCGGTGTGCGGCAAGACAAACGACGCCAGCAGCACGAACACCAGGATCGACACGAAGAAGGCCCGCGGGCCCGGGTCGATCCCGCGAGCCACCCGGCGTTCGGCGGCCTCGATCTCGGTGCGCAGGGCGCCGAGCTGCAAATCTTCGTTGTTCGTCTCTTTTTTCATCGTGCACATCCAAGGGGTTCGGCCGGGCCGACGGGCGGCCCGAGGGCGGGCATGCCAAGGCCGATGCCGCGTGGGCGCTGCCCGGCGGCGTGGGCATCACCCGCCCGGGTGCGGCGATGGGTGAGGACGCCCGCGTCGGCGATGAGGTGGTGGGGCGCGGCCCCGGTGATCGCCGTGGTGACGATGTCGCCGGGCCTGATGTCGCCCGGTGTGTCGACGGCGAAGTGCACCAGCCGGCCGTCGCGGGCCCGCCCGCTCATCCGGGCGGTGCGGCTGTCCTTGCGACCTTCGCCGGTGGCGACCAACAATTCGACGGTCTGACCGATCAACGCCTGGTTGCCCTCCAGCGAGATCGCCTCCTGCAGCTCGATCAGCCGGTCATAGCGTTCCTGCACAACGGCTTTCGGGATCTGCCCGTCGAGTTCAGCGGCCGGGGTGCCGGGCCGCCATGCCGCACGCCGCCATCACCACCGACCTGATCGTCGGGTTCCCCGGTGAGACCGAAGCGGACTTCGCGGCCACACTGGACGTGGTGCGGGCGGCCCGCTTTTCGGCCGCGTTCACCTTCCAGTACTCCAAGCGGCCCGGCACCCCGGCCGCTGAACTCGACGGGCAGATCCCGAAAGCCGTTGTGCAGGAACGCTATGACCGGCTGA